>NZ_JBHXCW010000108.1:0-24701 GCF_042725365.1 Lentzea sp. NPDC060358
GGCCCCCGGACGAGTCCTTCAGGCGCGGCGCAGGACCGTGAACCGGTCGATCACCAGCGACCCGGCGTCCAGCCGCAGCCCGAGCCCCGGCGCCCACCCCGCCACCACGGCGGGATCGACGGCGGCCGAGATCGGCGCCGACCGCAGCAGCGCCCACCGGTCGTCGTGCTCCTGCCAGCTGGTCAGCCGCCCGTCGCGCACCACCACGGCCAGCCGGTCGCCGGGCGCCCAGGTCAGCGTCGCGCAGCACCCGCCGGTCGCCTCGTCCCCGCGCCGGACGCCGCCCGCGGTCACGTCGACGCCGGAGGCTTTGCCCGCGTTGTTGAACCACGCCAGGGCGAAGTCCCGGTTCCCCGCTGTCTGGCCGAGGAACAGGCTGTCCTCCGGCGCGGAGCCCGCGAACGACCGGGGCTCGACGATCACGGCCGTCCCGCGGACGTCACCGGTGACCGGCGCGGCCAGCACCGACCCGGCCCGGCTCGCCGCGCTCGCCGTCAGGGCGCCTCCCGAGACGCGCAGCGCCGGTGGCGCCTCCCCGAAGGGCCCGTCCACCCGGTACGACCCGAGGCGGTCGGTGTCGAAGGTGTCGTCCCAGACCACGGCGCCGTAGTCGGCCGGGTCGAACACGCTCTGCGCCGACGCCACCGCCGCGCTCGCCCCGGTGCTGCCGGACGCCGTGGCCAGCACGCGCACCGGCGCCGAGTCGCCCAGGCGCAGGTCCGCCGGTGCCGTGACGCGCCAGCGCGTCACCAGCGACTGCCCGGGCAGCAACCGCGCCGCGGTGGCGGAGGTCAGCGCCACCGCGCTCCACCCGGCGGGCACGGCCAGCGCGGCGCGCACGTCGGCCAGCGACCTCGACGCCTTCACGGTCGTGGTGGTCTCCACGCCCGCACCGGCCCGCACGGGAACGGACTCCGGCACCGAGGCGGTCAGTCCCGGCACGGGGGCGCGCACCGACGAGAACGCGGTGATGCCGACCGCTCCCCCGTCCGCCCGGCGGGGTGAGATGCGGACCCGGTCGGCCGTCACGGGCGGCTGCACGAGGACGCGGTTCACCTGCCGGGCCGCGGGCGAGGCCGGAGACCGCTGCTGGCCGGGGAGGTCGCGCCACACGCCGTCCGTGCCGCGGTACTGCAGGTCGTACACCGACGGCACGCGCACGCCTCCGCCGTCGTCGTAGAACACCACCCGCAGGTCGGAGACGGGAGCGGGGGCACCGAGGTCGACCTCCAGCCAGTCCGCGGCGCCGGGGCTGGTCCACGTGGTCCAGCGGGTACCGGGCACGTCGAGGTGGAAGTCCTGGCCGTCGATCGCCTTGGCGGGCGGGTCGGCGCTGTAGCTGAACGACGCGCGGGCGGCCGGGTAGCCGGTGCGGGACACGTTCGCGAAGTCGTCGACGAGTTCCGGCAGCTCCCCCGTGGTGCGCGGGGCGACCGGCAGGCGCACGGAGCTCAGGCCCGCCTGCGAATGCTTGAGCTGGCCGTCGACGTACACGCGCAGACCGGCACCCTTGCCGTAACGGGAACCCGTGCGGTCCCACAGGACCGTGAGGTTGTGACCGTGGTACGGCACGTTCTCGGCGGCGAAGTAGTCCCACGTCGCCGGTGCCAGCGGGGCGATCTGCACCTCGTCACCGAGCTGCGGGCGGATGCCGATCAGGCCGGAGAGGACGTTGTCGTTGAACGTCGAGTGGTTGTAGTCCTCGCTGTGGCCCTGGCCATCGTAGATCCACCGGTCCTCGTCGGGGTGGTGGGCCTCGGCGACGTACGGGCGGCCGTTCTTGCGCTGGGTCAGGGCGTAGCCGCGCAGCACGGACAGGTAGTCGTTGCGGTTCACGTAGGACTGGGCCGGGTAGTCGATCAGCAGGTTGGCCAGCGCGGTCAGCGTCTGGCTCGTGGCGTACGGCCAGCTCGGGCCGTTCCACCGGCAGCAGCCGCTCAACGCGTCGCGCATGAAGTACGGACTGCGGCGCTCGGCGGTCGTGGGGCCGTAGGTGGCCGCGAAGCCCTGCGGGTCCTTCAGCTGGGCCCACGCCGCGCTGTTCGCATTGGGCGCCATGTGGAAGTACCACGGCACGAACCCGATCGACTCGCGGTCGTCGATCTTCGTCCGGTTCGGGTTGCCGTCCCGCATGACGTGCTTGTAGAACTTGCCGTTGGCGTCCCACAGCCACCGCTCCTGCGCGGTGCGCAGGGCGTCGGCGGCCTGGTCGTACTGGACGGCGCCCGCCGCGTCGCCGCGGGCCCGCAGCAGCTGGGCGATCGCGCGGGCGTCGCCGTACTGGTAGGCGTTCAGCGTCGGCCGGTAGCCGTCGCCGCCGTGGTAGGGGTCGGGGCTCTGGTACGAGCTGGCCGTGTACTCCATCGCGTCCCACACCGGCGTCTGCCAGTAGAGGCCGAGGTCGGCGTTGAACTGCGGCGACCAGCGCTGCCACTGGCGGACGAGCTCCGGCAGGCGGTCGGTGGCGAACCCGGACCGGCCGTCGACCGCGGCGCGGGCGGCCACGGCGTCGGCGGCCCAGAACGAGTACTGGTGCGCCCAGTCCGTGGTGTTCTCGTTCAGGAAGTCGGTGGCGGGCTTGGCGCCGGCACCGGATCCGCGCAGCCAGT
This sequence comes from Lentzea sp. NPDC060358, assembly GCF_042725365.1. NCBI lineage: Bacteria > Bacillati > Actinomycetota > Actinomycetes > Pseudonocardiales > Pseudonocardiaceae > Lentzea > Lentzea sp. NPDC060358. The sequence continues at coordinate 2,610 of NZ_JBHXCW010000108.1, forward strand.
AGTCGACGTAGTCGTCGAGGTAGCGGTGGTCGCGCAGCCACCGGCCCTCGTAGACGTGGTGGCCCGCCGCGGCGACGATGCCGCCGTTCGGCGCCGAGTAGCCGACGGGGCCGAGGAACTCCGAGACGATCCAGCCGTCCTTCGGTCCTGTGTACTTCAGCGCCTCTTTGTAGGTTCGCCAGCGGTAGTAGTAGGTGTCCCGGATCTCGCGGTCCGGCACGTCGACGAACGGGACGTTCGCCTCGTACCAGGCAGGCTCCGGCACGGTCCCGAGCAGGTCGGCGTGGTCGAGGACGGAGGTACCCGCGCCGACGGCGGGGTAGAGGTCGGGAGCTGCGGCGCGCTGCGCCACCGCCGGCGACGCGGACGAGACCGCCAACGCCGCCACCACGAGGATCGTCATTGACCTGCGCATGTCCTCATTGAAGGGGAGAGCGCTCTCATCACGCAAGACTCAACGCAGTCCGACATACCTCCACAGGATCACGAACATCACTCACCGACTCGGCCGCCCGCGCCGCCGCCGCGGCGAACCCGGGGTGACCCAGGACCCGCGTCACGGCGTCCCGCAGGCCCTCGACGGCCGGCGGCCGGACGACCACGCCGCTGCCCTGCCGCGCGACCCGGTTCGCCATCTCCCACTGGTCGCCGCCGCCCGGCACCACCACGACCGGCACGGCCGCGCGCAACGCCTTGACCAGCATCCCGTGGCCGCCGCCGCAGACGAGCACCGACGACTGGCGCAGCAGGTCGTCCTGCGCGCCGGGCCCCGACCGCGCCCACGGGGGCAGATCGGGCAGCGGCGCGAACGTCGACACGACGGCCCGCACTCCCCTGTCCCGCAGCGCTTCCAGCGCCATCCCGGCCATGCCCGCCGACCCGGTCCACGCGGTCGAGGGCGCGATCATCACCAGCGGCTGCGGGCCGGGCGGCGGCGTCAAGACCTCCCGGCTCGCCTCCCAGAGCAACGGCCCGACCACGTGCGCGTTCGACGGCCAGTCCGGGCGGGGCACCTCCAGCGCCGGCAGCGTCGCGATCAGCCGCGCCACCGGTCCGGGATCGTGCGCCGGCAGTCCGATCCGCCGGCGCACGACAGCTCTCTGCCGTTCTCCCTGCCGGATCGACCGGGCCGTCAGCGCGCGCAGCACCGCGTCGCGCAGCCGCCCCCGCACGCCGACGCCCGGTGCCAGGCCGCTGCCCATCGGGGGCAGCCCGCGCGACGGTTCGTAGAGCGGGTGCGGCGAGAGCTGGACCCACGGCACGCCGACGAGCTCGGCCGCCATCGCTCCGCCCAGCGCGAGCACGTCGCACACCACCAGGTCCGGTGCCGCCGAGCGCAACCTCGGCACGAGCGCCGACGCCAGTTCGGCGGCCTGGTCGTGCAGGGCACCGCCGAGGTCCTTGCAGTCCTTGAGATCCCTCAGCGCGAGACCGTCCACTCGCGACGCCGCGATCCCCTCCCCGGCGGCGGCGTCCACCCACCGTTCCCCGGTGAGCAGGAACGGCGAGTCGCCCGCCGCCGCGAACCTCAGGCACAGCGCGATCGCCGGGACGACGTGCCCGGGATCGCCGCCGGACACGACCGCGACCCGCACGTCAGACCTCGATCGACTCGATGGCCGCGAGCGCCAGCGGGGTCGCCGTCTCGACGTAGCGGGTGGCGAGGGCCCGGAAGAGCTGCTCGGCCTCGATCGCGGGCCAGTCGCGGGCCAGCAGCTCGGCCGGCAGGTGCGGGTCCTGTCGCACGAGGTCGAGCCAGTCGGCGTGCAGCAGCAGCTGGCGGGCCAGGTCGTCGGGCAGCGCGCCGTCCGGTTCGCGCCAGCGCACCAGGAAGTCCTGGTAGCGGGCCGCGATCGCGGCGGTGTCGAACGCGCGGGTGGCGAGGTCGGCGGCCTCGGTCGGCTTGGCGTGCTGGGCGGTGAAGACCGTGACGTTGCCGGTCAGCCCGAGGTCGGCGACCATCTCGGTCACGTCGCGGTTGCCCGGCGCGATCCACAAGCCGTTCTGCACGGGCCCGAACCCCGCCCACTGCAGCCGCGAGCGCAGGTCGTGCCGGTCGCCCCTGCGCCCCTCCGGCAGCGAGAAGCCGACGAGCGTCCACGTGCCGTCCCAGTCCCTGTTCACCGCGCCGCGCTGCCAGATGCGCCGGCCACCGTCCTCGAGGACGTCCTTCGCGCGCGGCGTCAGTCCGAAGTAGACCTTGCGGCCGTTGCGGTGCTTCGCGAGCAGGCCGCGCGAGGTCATCCTGCTCAGCGTCGAGCGCACGGCCTCCCCGGAGACGTCCACCCTGCCGAAGACGTCGATCAGGCTGCCCGAGTAGACCGCCACGTCCCGGCCCAGCACGTACAGGCCGAGGAAGTTGAGCATCAGGGACTGCGGTGTCACGGACCCACGATACATGTTGGGCAACATCTAGACGAGCGTCACGAAAGTGCCCATACTTTGGCCCACGACTCACCGGGGAGAGGGCTCGCCTGATGGAGCTGTCGGAGAAGGTCGCGATCGTCACCGGCGCCGGACGGGGGCTGGGACGGGCGTACGCGGAAGCGTTGGCGCGCAACGGCGCCAAGGTCGTCGTCAACGACGTGGACGAGAGCGCCGAGGAGGTCGCGGCGGGCATCGGCGGAGCGGCGGTGGTCGCTCCGGTCGGGACGGCCGCCACCGCGGACCGGCTCGTCGCCGCCGCGGTCGAGGAGTTCGGGCGGCTCGACGTGCTGGTCACCAACGCGGGCATCCTGCGCGACCGCGTGCTGTGGAAGATGAGCGACGACGAGTTCGACGCCGTGGTCGACGTGCACCTGCGCGGCACGTTCACCTGCGCGAGAGCGGCGGCGGTCCGGATGCGCGAGCAGGGCACCGGCGGCAGCCTCGTGCTGGTCTCGTCGCCCGCCGGGCAGCGCGGCAACTTCGGGCAGACCAACTACTCCGCGGCCAAGGCCGGCATCGCCGCGATGGCGCGGACCTGGGCGCTGGAGCTCGCGCGGTCCGACATCGCCGTCAACGCCGTCGTGCCGGTCGCCGCCACCGAGATGACCAAGACGATCCCGGTGTTCGCGCCGCTCATCGAGGAGTCCGAACGGACCGGTGAGCCGCTGCCGGGCTGGGTGCGCCGCGACGAGGGCCTCGGCACCGCCGAGGACGCCGCCGAGCTGATCGTCTTCCTCGCCTCGGACGCGGCGAAGGGCATCACCGGGCAGGCCATCGGCATCGGCGGCGACCGGCTCGCGCTGTGGGCGCACCCCGCCGAGAAGCAGGTCCTGTTCTCCGACGGCGGCTGGACGGCGGCGGGCATCGCCGAGCAGTGGGGCGGGTTCGAGCCCGAGACCTACGGCATCCCGGCCCCGGAGGCACCGTGACCCGGCAGAGCACCCCGGCGATGAACGTGGACGAGCTCGTCGCCATCGACGTCCACACCCACGCCGAGGTCTCCCGCGACGGCCACGGCTCGCTGAGCCCCGCGCTGATGGAGGCGTCCGCGAAGTACTTCAAGGCGGGCCACCGGCAACCGACGATCGCCGAGACCGCGGCGATCTACCGCGAGCGCAGGATGGCCGCGGTGATCTTCACCGTCGACGCCGAGCACGCCACCGGCCACCCGCGGATCTCCAACGAGGAGGTGGCCGCGTCCTGCGCCGAGCACGCCGACGTGCTGATCCCGTTCGCGAGCGTCGACCCGTGGAAGGGCCGCGCCGCGGTGCGGGAGGCGCGCCGGCTCGTCGAGGAGCACGGCGTGCGCGGGTTCAAGTTCCACCCGAGCCTGCAGGACTTCTCGCCGGACGACCGGATGGCGTACCCGCTCTACGAGGTGATCGAGGAACTGGGCGTGCCCGCGCTGTTCCACAGCGGGCAGACCGGCATCGGCGCCGGAGTGCCCGGAGGCGGCGGCATCCGGCTCAAGCACTCCAACCCCATGCTGGTCGACGACGTGGCGGTCGACTTCCCGCACCTGCGGATCGTGCTCGCGCACCCGTCGTTCCCCTGGCAGGACGAGGCGCTCGCGGTCGCCACGCACAAGCCGTTCGTCCACATCGACCTGTCGGGGTGGTCGCCGAAGTACTTCCCGCCGCAGCTCGTGCGCTATGCCAACACGGTGTTGCAGGACAAGGTCCTCTTCGGCTCGGACCACCCGGTGATCACGCCGGACCGCTGGCTCGCCGACTTCGCGAAGATCGACGTCAAGGACGAGGTGCGCCCCAAGATCCTCAAGCTCAACGCAGCGCGTCTGCTCGGACTCGTCAAGGAGGACGCATGACCACTTCCGTGCACGGACTCGAAGAGATCAGGGCGCTGACGGGCAGGGACCTCGGCCACACCGACTGGCTGGAGATCGACCAGGGCCGCGTCGACACGTTCGCCGCCGCCACCGACGACCACCAGTGGATCCACGTCGACCCGGAACGCGCCGCGGCCGGGCCCTTCGGCGGCACGATCGCGCACGGCTACCTCACGCTGGCGCTGCTCATCCCGCTGATGACCGAGCTGCTCGACGTCTCGGGGGTGCGGATGAGCATCAACTACGGCCTGGAGAAGGTCCGCTTCCCCGCTCCCGTGCCGGTCGGCGCCAAGATCCGCCTGCTGGGCCGGGTGGAGTCCGCCGACGACGTCGCGGGCGACGGCGTGCAGGTCACCATCGACTTCACGGTCGAGATCGAGGGTTCCGCGAAGCCCGCGTGCGTCGCACGGGGCATATACCGCCACTACGCGTGAGGTGAAGTCATGGCGACCACAACGCAGTTACGCCGTGCCGTCGCGTCCAGCTACCTCGGCAGCGTGATCGAGTACTACGACTTCCTGCTCTACGGCACCGCGGCCGCGCTGGTGTTCAACAAGGTCTTCTTCTCCTCGCTCGACCCGCTGGTCGGCACGATCGCGAGCTTCGGCACGTTCGCCACCGGCTACCTCGCCCGCCCGCTCGGCGGTGTCCTCTTCGGACACTACGGGGACCGGCTGGGGCGCAAGAAGATGCTCATCCTGTCCATGACCGTCATGGGTGTGGCGAGCTTCCTGATCGGCGTGCTGCCCACCTACGCCCAGGCGGGCTGGCTCGCCCCGGCCCTGCTCGTCCTGCTGCGCGTGCTGCAGGGCGTCGCGGTCGGCGGCGAGTGGGGCGGCGCGGTGCTGATGTCCGCCGAGCACGCCACGACGCGGCGCGGCCTGTGGGCGAGCTTCACCAACGCCGGCGCGCCGAGCGGCATGGTGCTGTCGAACCTCGTGCTCACCGCGACCACCGTGGTGGTGGGCAACGACGCACTGGTCCAGTGGGGCTGGCGCGTGCCGTTCCTGCTGAGCGTCGTGCTGCTCGGCGTCGGCCTGTTCGTGCGGCTGAAGGTCGACGAGACGCCGGTGTTCCGGTCGGCGCGGACACGGCCCCCGGCTCCGCTGGTGGACGTCCTGCGCCACCACCCGCGCTCGTTGCTGCTCGCCATCGGCGTCGGTCTCGCCGCGTTCGTCGTGCAGTCGACGCTCACGACGTACCTGCTCTCCTACGGCGTTCAGCAGGGCATCGAGCGGCAGAGCATCGTGACCGCGCTGACGGTGTCCTCCGCACTCGCGGTGGCCGGCATCCTCGGCTGGTCGGCGCTGTCGGACCGGGTGGGGCGCAGGCCGGTGGTCCTCGCCGGCGCCGTGCTCATGGCGGCCTACGCGTTCGTGTTGTTCCCCTTGGTGGACAACGGGTTCATCCTGGTCGCGCTCGTGCTCGGCCAGTCCGTGCTGCACCCGATGATGTACGGGCCGCTCGCCGCGCTCTACAGCGAGCTGTTCAGCACGGGCAGCCGCTACACCGGCGCCTCGCTCGGCTACCAGATCGCGGGGCTGGGCGCGGGGCTCGCGCCGCTGCTCTTCGCCCAGGTGCAGAAGTCCACCGGCGGCGTCGCCGCGATCCCGTTCGTCATCGCGGCGTTCTGCCTGCTCACCGTGGTGTGCACGGTGGTGCTGCACGAGACCAGCAGGACCAGCCTGACGGGAGACGGCGATGCGGAACGCGGGACTGGGCAGCTGGCCACACCGCCGGGCGCGCATGGCGCCGACGCGTGAGGCGTTCGTCCACGACGGGGTCACGACGACCTACGGCGAGCTGGCGGTCCGCACGACGCGGCTGGCGTGGCGGTTGCGGGAGCTCGGGGTGCGCGCCGGCGACCGCGTCGCGTACCTCGGCCCCAACCACCCGTCGTTCGCCGAGACGATGTTCGCCACCCACCAGCTGGGCGCGGTCTTCGTCCCGCTGAACTTCCGGCTCACCGCGGCGGAGGCCGGCTACCAGCTGGCGGACTGCGGCGCGCACGTGCTCGTCCACGCGCCGTCCTTCGCGCCGGACCACCCGAGGGCGGTCTCCCTCGACGGGTACGAGGAGTGGCTCTCGGGCGGGTCCGGCGAGGTGCTGGACGAGCCCGTGGACATCTCCGCGCCCGCGTTGATCCTCTACACCTCGGGCACCACGGGCAGGCCCAAGGGCGCGGTGCTCACCCACGCCAACCTGCTGTGGAACACGTTCAACCTGATGATCGGCATCGACCTCGCGGCAGACGACGTGGCGCTGGTCGCCGCCCCGCTCTTCCACGTGGCCGCACTGGCGCAGACGCTGCTGCCGACGTTCGTCAAGGGCGGGCTGAGCGTGCTCACCCCGCGCTGGGACGTCGACGCGTGCCTCGACCTGGTCGAGAAGCACCGCGTCACGCTGATGTTCGGCGTCTCCACGATGTTCGCCGACGTCGTGGCGTCACCGCGCTGGCCGTCCGCCGACCTGTCGTCGCTGCGCGTGCTGCTGTGCGGCGGGGCGGCGGTGCCGGACGCGCTGATCCGCGCCTACCAGGACCGCGGTCTCGTGTTCTGCCAGGGCTACGGGCTCACCGAGACCGCGCCCGGCGCCACGTTCCTGGAGGCGGCGGACAGCGTGGCGCGGGCCGGATCGGCCGGCACCCCGGTGTTCTTCGGCGACGTGCGGCTCTCCGACGTCGGCGAGATCGAGGTGCAGGGCCCGAACGTCACCCCCGGCTACTGGAACGCCCCGGAGGCCACGGCGGCGGCGTTCACGCCCGACGGCTGGTTCCGCACGGGCGACATCGGCCGGGTGGAGGACGGCCACCTGCGCGTGCTGGACCGGTTGAAGGACATGTTCATCTCGGGCGGGGAGAACGTGTACCCGGCGGAGGTGGAGAACGCGCTGGCCGCGCACCCGGACGTGGCCGAGGTAGCGGTGGTCGGGGTGCCCGACGACCGGTGGGGCGAGGTCGGGCGGGCGTTCGTGCGGCCCCGCGACGGCGCGGAGCCCGGCGGCGACGAGCTGCGCGCGTTCCTGGTGCCGCGGCTGGCGAAGTACAAGATCCCGCGGTACTTCGACGTGGTGACCTCGTTGCCCCGCACGGGGTCGGGGAAGGTCCTCAAGCCCGCGCTGCGCCGCCTGCCGCTGTGACCGCGTGGCGGGCGAGGACCGTCTCGACGGCCTCGTCCACCGCGTTCGCCATGGCCTGAGCCGTCGGTGCCCAGTCCACCAGCAGCATGCGGGGCCAGAACGCGAAGTCGGAGATCATGCCGAGGAACTGCGACGCCGTGAGGACGGGGTCGGGCACCACCACGGTGCCCGCCTCGTGCTCGGCGGCGAGGTAGTCGCGCACCGACTCGAAGAACGGCATCTTGCCGAGCCGGAACTGGGTGCGGCCGAGCTCGGGGAAGCGCGGCGCCTCCGCGATGACGATGCGGAACAGCGCGACCATGCCGGGCCGGGTCAGCAGCGCCACGTACCGGTGGCCCAGCGCCGCCAGCCCCTCGGCGGGCTTGCCCTCGGGCGGGGTGACGGCGCCGTCGCCGGCGCGCCAGTAGTCGGTGACGATCGCGTCGAACAGCTCGGCCTTCGTCGGGAACTGCTTGAACAGCGTCGCCTTCGACACCCCGGCGGCGTCGGCGATGCGCGCGAGCGACGTGCCGTCGTACCCGGACTCCAGGAACAGCGCCGTCGCCGCGTCGACGATCGCCGCCCGCTTCTGCCGGGCCAGCTGCTGGTGGTAGGTCGACACGACCCGAGTATGCCATGAGGTGAGTCACTTGACTCACCATCGGGCGATCTCTACGGTTCCGAGGTGAGTCACTCAACTCACCACTGGAGGACGAGATGGAACGCTTCGACGGCCGGACGGTGTTCGTCACCGGCGCGACGAGCGGGATGGGCGCGAGCCACGTGCGGGGCTTTCACGCCGAGGGCGCACGGGTCGTGATCGCCGCACGGGACCTGGAGGCGGCCTCGGCGTTCGCCGGCGAACTGGGCGAACGCGCGTTCGCCGTGCGGCTCGACGTCACGGACGAGGAGGCCTGGACCGCGGCCGCGTCGGCGGCGGAGGAGCGGTTCGGGCCGGTGTCGGTGCTGGTCAACAACGCGGGAGCGCAGCACGTGGCGGCGTTGATCGAGGACACGGCGCTGGAGGTGTGGGAGCGGGCGCTGGCGGTCAACCTGACCGGGCAGTTCCTCGGCATCAAGCACCTCGCGCCGTCGCTGCGCAGGGCGGGCGGCGGGTCGATCGTGACCATCGCCTCGACGATGGCCAACGTCGGATCGCCGTACTACGCGCCGTACGTGGCCGCCAAGTGGGCGTTGCGCGGGCTCACGAAGACCGCCGCGCTCGAGCTCGGCCGCGACGGGATCCGGGTGAACTCGGTGCACCCCGGCGTGATCTCCACCCCGCTGATCACCTCGCCGGTGGTGGCCGGGCAGCCGGCGATCGGCGACCTCTACTCCCCCGCGCCGTTCGCCGTGCCGCGCCTCGGCGAACCGGGCGAGGTCACCGCGCTGGTGCTGCACCTCGCCTCCGCGGAGTCGGCGTTCGCGACCGGGTCGGAGTTCGTGCTCGACGGCGGGCTGCTGCTCGGACCGGCACTAGCCGCCTAGGAAGCGGGCGACCGGCCCGAACGTGACGAGGCCCGTTCCCGCACCGGCCAGTTCGTGCCGGGCGGGCTCCAGCAGGGCACGGGCGCGGTCCAGGAGCACGTCGTCGCCCAGGCGTTCCGCCGCCATCGCCAGCAGGCACGCCCGCACCTCGCCGAGCAGGTCGGCCGGGCCCGGTGGCAGGGCGCGGGCGGCTTCCAGCGCCTCGGCGCGGGGCAGCGCCAGCGGTTCCACCCAGGCCCGCAGCGGCCCCCAGTCGTCGCCGAGGTCCACGTCGGACGGTCCGTGCAGGCTCAGCAGCGCCAGCGGGAGCAGCCCGCGTTCCATGCCCCACATGCCGGTGCCCTCGACGCGGGCCGCCGCCGCCCGGTACGCCTGTTCCGCTGCCACCGGGTCGCCGGAGGCGGCCAGTTTCAGCGCGGCGTAGCAGTCGGTGAACACGCCGACCAGCGGCAGGTCGTGCTCGGCCGCCAGGGCGTCGGCGGCGGCCGCGTGCCGGTCCGCGGCGGCGAAGTCGCCCAGGGCGGCGTTCGCCTGCACGAGGACCAGGTGGCCCAGGACCTCGTGCGTGACCAGGTGGTGGGTGGCGGCCAGCGCGACCAGCTCCGCGCCGATCGCGGCGCGCTCGGGTGCCAGGCCGGTGCGGTGGAAGGTGTGCAGGAAGCGGGCGTTGAGGGCGAACGCGAGCAGTGCCGGGTCGCCGAGGGCGCGGGCGATGGACTCGGCCTCCTCCGCCTCGCGCAGGCGGGTGCCGGTGCCGCGGTCCTCCATGGCGACGGTGGCGAGCAGGCGGGCGCGGGTGGCCGTGGGCTCGGGGAACGCCGGGAGGGCGCGTTCGGCGGCGGCGACGAGCTCGGCGGAGTGCACGGGGTCGTCGCTGGTGGTCCAGATGCCGGGGACGTCGAACGAGCCGACGACCTCGGCCACCACCGCCGGGTCCGCGGTGGCCCGCAGCGCGGCCGACCGGGCCTCGCGGGCCGCCGCCAGGTCGCCGCCGACCGCCAGCGCCCGCGCCAGGCCGGTCAGCAGGCCGGGCCGGACGTCGTCGGCGGCCTCGATGGCCGCGCGCCACAACCGGATCGCCTCGCGCGGCGACCGGGTGACCTCCGCCGCTCCCGCGAGCGCCCGGACCGCCGCCGGGCCGCGCGCACCGGCCAGGACGTGGTGGTGGGCGAGCAGGGAGACGTCCGCCGGCCGCAGCGACTCCAGGGCGTGCGCGGCGGCCGCGTGCCACCGCGCCCGCCGGGTCAGCGACACCTCCCCGTAGACCGTGTCGCGCACCAGGACGTGGGTGAACCTCGCGAGTCCCGGTGCCACCTCGGTCAGGAACCCGGCCTCCAGCACCAGGTCCAGCTCGTCGAGCACGTCCTCGCCCGCGACCAGGCCGAGCAGCTCCACCTCGACGTCGCGGCCCAGCACGGACGCCTGGTGCAGAACGGTCCTGGCCCGCGGCGGCAGGGCGGCGAGCCGGTGCCGGATCACCTCCCGCACCCCGGCCGGGACGCCGAGCGAGCCCTCCGCGGCGAACAGGCGGGCGAGCTCCTTCACGTAGAACGGGTTGCCGCCGCTGCGCTCGTGGATCGCCCGCACGTCCGCCTCGCCGGAGATGGACCGCACCAGCTCGCCGACCGCCTCCTCCCCCAGGCCGCTCAGCGGGACGCGGACGGGTTCCGCGCGGGCCAGCGCCTCCGACGGCACCGGCGCCCGCGTGGTCGCGACGACCAGCACCCGCCCGGACAGGCGGGCCCTGGTGAACGCCGCGAGCACGGCCAGGGTCTCGTCGTCGGCCTGGTGCAGGTCGTCGAGCACCACCAGCACCGGTGCCGCCGCCTCGACGGCGGCCACGACCGCGCGCCGCAGCCGGAAGCGGTCGTCCGCGGCCAGCGCCGTCCCCAGCGCCTCGGCCACCTGCTGCCACGGCCACGCCACCGGCGCGTCCTCGGGGCAGCGGGCCCACACCGCCGTCCAGCCCCGGCCGCGCAGCAGCCCGGCGAACTCCTCGGCCAGCGCCGTCTTGCCCACCCCCGCCTCGCCGCTGACCAGCGCGAGACCGAGTCCCGCCGCCGGCACGGCCGCGGTCAGCGCCGCCAGTTCGCCCGACCGCCCCACGAGCGCCGGGCGCACGGCCGGCAGCAGCCGGGGCGACTGGGCGAGGACGTCCGCCTCCAGCGCGCGCAGCTCCGGGCCGGGGTCGACGCCGAGGTTCTCGGCCAGGGCGTGCCGGGCCGACCGCACGGCCTGCAGCGCGTCGCCCTGCCGTCCCTCGCGGTACAGGGCCAGCGCGAGCAGGCTCCACGCCTTCTCCCGCCACGGGTGCGCGGTGAGGTGCGCCCGCAGGTCGGCCGCGACCTCGGCGGCCCGGCCCAGTGCCAGCAGGGCGTCGGCGCGGCGTTCGACCGCCACGAGCCGCAGCTCGTCCAGCCGGTCGATCTCGGCGCGCGCCCAGTGCTCGCCGGCGAACTCCTGGTAGGCGGGGCCGCGCCACAGCGCCAGCGCACCGTCCAGCACGGACAGGTCGCCGCCGAGCATCTCCTCGAACCGCCAGGCGTCCACGTCCTCGGCCAGCAGCGCGTAGCCGGTGCCCTCGGTGACCAGCAACCGCGACGGCGTCCGGGGTGGGCGGTCCGGCTCGAGGGCCTTGCGCAGCGCGCCGACGAACGTCTGGACGGCGCCGAGCGCACCGTCCGATGGCTCCTCCCACAGGTCGTCGACCAGCGTCCGCGCCGGCACGACGCGGCGGCGGGCCACCAGCAGGCGAGCGAGGACGGCGCGGTGCTTCGGGCCGCCGAGACGGGCGGATCCCGCGGTCAGCGGGCCCAGCACGCCGAACATCACCACGCGCCGACTCCGCTGCTGATCGGTTGCTGATCGGCGGGCGGCACGGTGGTCCCGTGAACCACACCGCATTCGACCACCAGCGCGTCCAGGTCGACGAGGGCGTCGAGCTCCACGTCGCCACCACGGGTTCGGGCAGCCCCGTCGTGCTGCTGCACGGCTTCCCGCAGACCCACCTGATGTGGCGGCACGTCGCCGCCGACCTGGCCGCCGACCACACCGTGATCATGCCCGACCTGCGCGGCTACGGCGACAGCGACAAGCCCGCCGACACCGGCCTCACCTACGCCAAGCGCACGATGGGCGCCGACGTCGTCGCCGTGGCGAAGGCGCTCGGGCACGACCGGTTCGCGCTCGCGGGCCACGACCGGGGCGCGCTCGTCGCGTTCCGCACCGGACTCGACCACCCCGGCCACGTCACGCACCTCGCGTCGCTCGACGTGCTGCCGACCCTCGACATGTGGGACGTGATGCGCGGGACCTCCGCCGTCGTCGGGTTCCACCTGTTCCTGATGGCGCAGCCGCCCGGCCTCGCGGAGGAGCTGATCGGCGCACGGCCGGACGCGTTCTTCGGGCACTTCGTCGACCTCTGGAGCACCGAGCCGTTCCCCGCGGACGTGCGCGCCGAGTACCTGCGGGCCAGCCGCGAGGCCGTCACCTCGATCGTCGCGGACTACCGGGCCTCGGCCACGGTCGACGTCGAGCACGACACCGCCGACGCGCAGGCGCGGCTGCGGATGCCCGTCACCGTGCTGCAGCAGGACTGGGGCGCGGCGCTCGGGTTCGACGCGGAGGCGCTGTGGCGGCGCTGGGCGCCCGACCTCGACCACCGGACCGTCTCGTGCGGGCACTTCATGGCCGAGGAGGCGCCGGACGTCGTCGCCGGGGCGATCCGCGACCTGCTCGAGCGCTGATCCCGGCCACCGCTCAGGCTCCGCCGCCGCCGTCGTGGAAGCCGGCGTGGTCGAGCCCCACCAGGGTCATGACCACGTCGGCCGCCGTGGCGACCGGGGCGACCAGCCGCAGCTCGGTGCCGTTGTCGCGGTGCCTGGCCACGAGCCGGTGCAGCACGGCCACCCCGGCGCTGGCCAGCCGCGTCACGGCGCCGAGGTCGACGGTGAGCGACCGGGTCCCGGAGCACCCCGCGGCGGTCAGGGCGCGTTCGAACCCGCGCGCGGTCAGCGCGTCCACGGCACCGGCCACGCTCAGGTGCGCACCGGGGGCCTGCTCGACCCGCAACGGCTGGTGCGGCGGGGCGGGGGTGGCGCGCCCGGACGCGAGGCCGTCCGCCGTCAGCACCCGGACGGGTCTGCCGACCCGGTGGCGCACAACCGACGTCATCCCGCCGCCGTCGTGCTCGACGCGGAAGTGGTCGACCATGTGCGCGGTGATCTCCAGGCCGAGACCGCGGCCGGGGGACGGCACGGGCTCGCGCCAGTGCCCGCCGTCGGACACCCGCACCTCGACCTCTCCGCACCCGGTCAGCTCGCCCGTGACGACGAACTCGGCGGCCGAGCCGGGGTAAGCGTGCTCGACGGCGTTGGTGGCGAGCTCCACCACGGCGTGCCGCAGCGCGTCGGCGTCCTGTGCGCCGACCCGCAGGCAGCCGAGCCAGTCGGCGAGGTGGTCGCACACCGGCGGCAGCGCCTCCGGTGCCGCCGCGTACGTGCGGCGGTGACCGGGAGGCGCCGGCACGAGCTGCGCGGCGAGCAGGCTGATGTCGTCGGTGTGGCCGGTCGTACCGGTGAGCAGCTCGACGGCCCGCGTGCAGAGCCGGTCGGCCACCGGGAGGTCGTCGCGCCCCGCCCGGTCCGCTACGACGTCGGACGCGACCTGCAGCAGCTCGACGGTCGCCTCGGCGAACGTGCGCCGCGGGCGTTCCAGGACGCCGTCGGTGTAGAGCAGGACCACGTCTCCGGTCGCCAGCCTGGTCCGGTGGAGGGTGCGCGTCCGGGCGGTGCCCACCCCGAACGGCGGGTCACCGCCGCCGGTCAGGAATCGCGCGCCCTCCGCTGCGACGACCAGCGGCGGCGGATGTCCCGCGGACGCGTGCTCGACCGCACCGGTGCCGAGGTCGAGCACCGCGACGCACGCGGTGGCCGCCGGCGCGCCGGGGATGCGGCGCGACGCGGCGTCGGCGGAGCGGAGGGCCTCCCGCGCGTCACCGGTGGCCGCGAGCCGTTCGGACAGGACGGCGCGCAGCCGCCCCATGGCCGCCGAGGCGGCCATCCCGTGCCCGACGACGTCTCCCACGACCAGGCCGAGACCACCGCCCGGCACCAGCACCGCGTCGAACCAGTCACCTCCCGCCGCGGTGTTGGTCCCCGCCGGCAGGTAGCTCGCCGCGACCTGCGCCTTCGGCAGCAACGGCACACTTGGTGGCAGCATCTCCCGCTGCAGCGCGTCGACCACTCTGCACGCCTCCCCGGTGTGCGCACGGCGAACCCGCGCGGTCAGCTGCGGGGACCGTCACCGACCGAGGCCTCCACCCGCGCGGCCCGGCGGCGGCGCGGGGGTTCCGGCGGGGCGAGCAGCCGCTGGTAGAGCCGTTCCACGCCCACGGCGACGTCCGGCCAGGTGTGCCGGGCGCGCACCCGGTCGTCGGCCGCGATCCCGCAGGAGGTCCGCAGCGTGGCGTCGTCGAGCACCATGCGCAGCGTCCGCACCAGCTGCTTGAGGTCGCGCGGCGGCACCAGCACCCCCGTCACGCCGTCGACCACGGCGTCGGTGAGCCCGCCGACCTCGGTGGCGACCACCGGCACCCCGCAGGCCATGGCCTCGAGCGGCAGGGCGTCCCACGACGACCGCGCCGGCACGCAGGCCACGACGTCCGCGGAGCGCAGCAGTGCGGGCAGGTCCTCGCGCGCGACCGGGCCGAGCAGGCGCACCCGGTCCTCGACCTCGAGCTTGCGGGCCCAGCGGCTCAGCCGGCCCGTGTCGCTCGCGTTCGGTCCCGCGACCACGAGCTCGGCGTCGAGCAGGTGCGGGAGCACGGCGACGAGGTCGCCGACCCCGTTGTCCTCCACCGGGTCGACGACCGTGACGATGCGGCGCAGCCCGCTCCGCTCGGCGTTCTCGCCGAGCGGCCGGAAGAGGTCGTCGTCGACCCCCCCCGCGACGAGCTGGATGCGCGACCGCGGCACCCCCGCGGCGGCGAGGTCGAGCACCTCGTCCTGGCCGGAGGCGAGCACGAGCGCCGCCTCCCTGCCGACCAGCCGCTCGACGTCGGGGCGCCGGCCGAAGCCGTGGAACGACTGCACGACCGGCACGCCGTACGGCTGCGCGGCGAGCAGTGCGGCCAGTCCCGACCGCCAGAAGTGCGCGTGCACGAGGTCCGGCAGCGCGCCGGCCCACTCGCCGCGGAGCTCGTCGACGAAGTCGCCGAGGTAGAGCTCGTCGTCGTCCACCCGGCTGCGGTGGTGGACCCGCACGGCGTGCCCGCGCGCCCTCAGCGCGGCGGCCAGGTCGCGGACGTGGGCGTCGCGCCAGCCGGGTACGTCGTCGGCGGAGACCATGGAGATTTTCAGATGCCCGGAAATGGGTAGCACGGCAGCGGCTCCGTCCACGATTGATTCGTGCCGAAGGGCTGCTCGCTGAACCCACTGCCTCCGAACGTAGCCCACCCCGGCGGCCGGTGCCGAACGGGCCCCGGTGATCAGGCGATTCCGCGCACCATCAGCTCCAGGGCGAAGTCGAACCGCTCGTGCGCTCCCCCCGAGTTGAGGTCCTCGGCGTGCGCGACCGTGTGCGGGAACCTGCTCGCGGGCAGCATCCGCAGCCGCGCGAGCACCTCCTCCCGGTCGACGCCGCCGGCCCGCAGCGAGGCCTCGAACGTGTACGCGCTGACGTACAGCAGCGCGGCGTCGACCGTCCACGCGGCCACCCGCGGCGCGACGCCGCCGGCCAGGAGGATCGCGAGCAGCCCCTCGGTGAGGCGGAGCGTGTCGAGGTTCGTAGGCGGAGCGGACAGCGCCGCCCGCGAGATGCCCGGGTAGCGCAGGAACTCGTCGCGCAGCTGCCGGAGGACGCCGAGGACCTGCTCGCGCCACCGCGCGGGGTCGGGCGCGGGCAGCACCACGTTCCTGCTCAGCGCGCCGATGAGCAGGTCGTCGAGCTCGGCCTTGTTGCGCACGTGGGCGTAGAGCGACGCGGGACCCGTGCCGAGCGCGGCGGCGACGCGGCGCATGGTCAGCGCGTCGAACCCCTCGGTCTCGACCATCCGCAACGCCGTGGTGACGATGCGGCCGACCGTGATGGGCTCCTTCCGGGGCTGCTGCGGCTGGTCCAGGGCCGCGATCCGGTCCGCCCACTCCTCGCGCGACGCTTCGCGCCCGGTGCTCATGCCCCCAGCCTACCAGTTGACACGAACACCGTTCGTCCGTAGAACAGTGTTCGTGTCAACCTCACCCCGTTCGCTGCGGGAGGCGTGGGTCGCCCTCGCCGGACTGTCCGCCGTGTTCCTGTTCGAGATGCTCGACAACTCGATCCTCACCGTCGCGCTGCCCACCATCGGCCGCGACCTCGCCGCCTCGACGACCGCGCTGCAGTGGGTCTCGAACTCCTACGCCGTCGTGTTCGGCGGCCTGATGCTCGTGTTCGGCGCCGTGGCCGACCGCGTCGGACGCCGCCGCGTGATGCTCGCCGGCCTGGTCCTGCTCGGCCTCGCCTCGCTCGCCACCGCGTTCGTCACGTCCGTGGCCGCGCTCATCGCCGTGCGCTCGGTGATGGGCGTCGCCGCCGCGATGACGACACCGGGCTCGATCGCGCTGGCGTTCCGGCTGTTCTCCGGCGACGACCTGCGCGTCCGCGCGATGACCCTCATCTCCACCGTGGGCCTGGTCGGTCTCGCGGTCGGCCCGCCGCTGGGCGGCTTCGTGCTGACCGTCGCACCGTGGCAGGCGCTGCTGCTGGTCAACGTGCCGATCGCGGTGTTCGCCCTGATCGGGATCGGCCGCGGGATCGCGCCCGACACGGAGTTGCACCGCTCCCCCGCCGACGTCCTCGGCGGAGTCCTCGGCACCCTGGCGATCGTGCTCGCGCTGCTCGTTCCGACGTTCTTCGTCGAGAACGGCGCCCGGTCGTGGCTCCCCTGGGCCGCAACGGTCGCGGCCGTTCTGGCGTCGGTGCTCTCCGTGGTTCGCGCGCGCACGGCTCGTCATCCGCTGCTCGACCTCGCCCTGGTCGCCCGCCCGCTGGTCTCCAGCGGCCTCGCGCACAAGGCCGCGACCGGCCTGGCCGCCGCCGGGCTCACCTACCTCGTGACGCTGCAGCTGCAGCTCGACTGGGGCTGGTCGCCGGCGCTGGCCGCCGCCGGGATGCTGCCGCAGGTCGTGGTCCTGATCGCGAGCGGGCCGGTGGTCACCCGGTTCGTCCGGCAGGCAGGGCTCGACCGCGCCGTGGTGCTGGGTTCGGTCAGCGTGGTCTTCGGCCTCGCGGTCTACGCACTGCTCGGACGCCTCGGGTACCCACCGGTCGCGCTGGCGCTGGCGCTGGTGGCGATCGGCATCCGGGTGGTCGGCGCCGTCGCGGGCGTCAACGTCCTCAAAGGACTGCCGCAGGACCGCACGTCGATCGGCGCCGCACTCGTCGACACCGCGTCCCAGGTCACCTCGGCGGCCGGGGTCGCGATCAGCGGCACCGTGCTGGCGTGGCTGTTCGCCGGGTCGATCGCGCAGCCCGGCTGGAGTGCGACGCAGACCGCGCAGTTCGAGCAGGCGGTGACGATCGGCAGCCTGCTGCTGACGGCGATGGCGGCCGGCCTGGCCGGGTGGGCGTGGCTGCGCGTGCGCGGTGTGTCAGCTGACGCGCTCGTCCACGGTCCATGACCGCGTGGCCGACCGGTCGAGGAACCGCTCCTCGTCCTCCGCGACGCCCGAGCCCTCCGCCAGCACGGCGGTCAGCCACGCCCGCCGCGCCGCCCGGTCCTCGAACTTCAGCTGGGTCATGCAGTCGTACTCCGACGGGTGGCCGGCCATGTCGGCTTCCGGCAGGTAGTGCCGCGCGTAGTGGACGATCATGGGCGCGACGCCGAGGACGAGCGGGACGTGGCGGTTCTCGTAGTGGTCGACGAACTCCTCGCGGGTGAGGCCTTCCTTCGCCTTCAGCAGCACCACGACGGTGATCATGCCGCACGCACCAGGAGCTCCACGACCTCCGGCAGCTCGGCCCGCAGCGCCGCGACGGTCTCCGCGTCCCCCGCCAGGTGGTGCAGCAGCGCCCGTTGGAACACCCCGTCGAGCGTCACGTAGACCAGGCCCGAAGACGCCGCGACCGTGCCGCCGCGCAGTTCCGCGTACCGGCTGACCACCCGCCACACCATGGCTTCCCGGTGGCTGTCGATCTCCAGCACGTCGGCGCGGAACGAGGAGTCGAACAGGCTCTGGTTGCGCAGGTCGTACCAGAGGCGGTGCAGCGCCGCGTCCTCGGCGAGGGTGCCGAAGAACATCGCCACGAACTCGTCGCGCAGCTGCACCGCCGACGCCGCCGAGGCCACCACCTCGTCGTACCGCGTCACGCAGACGACCTCGTACTGGCGGACGGCCTCGGTGATCAGGTCGCGCTTGTCGGCGAAGTAGTAGTGCAGGACGCCGTGCGAGAACTCGGAGTTCTGCGCGATCTCCCGCAGGCTCGTGCGGGCGTAGCCCAGCTCGGCGAGCGTGTGCAGGGTCGCCACGGCCAGTTCGGTCCGCCGGGCGTCGAACTTGTCGACCTGCCGGCGGGCGATCCGGTGCTGCTTGCTCTCAGCGACGTCAGTCACGGAACGCATCCTATCGCCCACTGAGACAACCCTTGAACACTCGTCCAATAAATCTTGGACAGTCGTCAAGGATTTCCTTGACGACTGTCAAGTTTCGGCTAGCGTGTGAGCCATCTCACCGAGGAGGCTCAATGACGAGTTATCAGCTGAGCGGACGGAAAGCGCTGGTCACCGGCGGTGCTCGCGGGCTGGGCGCGGGCATGGCCGAGGCTCTGGCCGCGGCCGGCGCGGCAGTCCTGATCGGCGACGTCCTGGAAGAGGAAGGCAAGCAGACCGCCCAGGCTCTGCGCGATTCCGGCGCGACGGCCGAGTTCGTGCCGTTGGACGTGACCGACGACGAGAGCTGGGCCTCGGCGGTGAGCACGGCCGTTGACGCGATCGGCGGGCTCGACGTCCTGGTCAACAACGCCGGCATCGAGATCACCAGCCTGATCACCGAGCTCGACCCCGCCGACGTGCGCAAGATGCTCGACGTCAACGTCCTCGGCACCGCGCTGGGCCTCAAGCACGGTCTGCGCGCGATGCGTCCCGGCGGCGCGGCGGGTGGCGGCGGCTCGATCATCAGCGTCGCCTCGGTCGCGGCGACCATCGCCTTCCCCGGCATCAGCGTCTACTCGGCGACGAAGTCCGCCATCGACCGGCTCACCAGGGTCGCGGCCGCCGAGTCCGGCAAGCTCGGCTACGGCGTGCGGGTCAACTGCATCTACCCCGGCCTCACCCCGACCGCGATGGGCAACCAGCTCGCCGTCGACTGCGCGCAGCTCGGCCTGTTCCCGTCCGTCGAGGCCGCCGTCGGCGCCGTCGTCGAACTGACGCCGCTCGGGCGGCTCGGGCAGGTCGACGACATGGCCGACGCCGTGGTGTTCCTCGCCTCCGACGCGTCCAAGTTCATCACCGGGGCGGGCCTCCCGGTCGACGGCGGAATGGGGATGTGACATGCCCACCGACAAGCCTGTCGTCGTCTACGGCGCCTCCGGCTACACCGGCCGGCTGATCTGCGAGTACCTGCGCGAGTACGGCATCCCGTTCCTCGCCGCCGGCCGCGACGGCCGGCGGGTCAAGGAGGCCGTCGCCGCGGTGCCCGGCATCGACACCGTCGACCACGAGATCGCCGAGGTCGAGCACACCGAGGCCGCGCTGACGGAGGCGTTCACCGGCACCAAGGTCGTGCTGAACACCGTCGGCCCGTTCTCCCGCTACGGCCACGAGGCCGTGCGAGCAAGCCTCAACGTCGGCGCGCACTACACCGACACCAACGGCGAGCAGGACTGGATGATCGACGCCGACGCGCAGTACGGCGCCGACTTCGCGAAGCAGAACCTTCTGCTGTCGCCCGGCATCGCGCAGATGTACACGGTCGGCGAGATCGCCGCGCAGATCTGCCTGGAGCAGCCCGGGCTGGACACCCTGGACATCGGGGTGTTCTGGAAGGGCTATCCCACAGTCGCTTCGACGAACACGATCCTCACCAACGCGGCGTTCGCGAAGGCGTACTACCTGGAGCAGAACCAGTACGTGGAATGGCCGCCGGACGCGGGCCTCTACGAGCTCGTCGTGCCCGGTCAGCACGAGCTCGGCCTCGCGCTGCCGTGGGGCGGCACGGCGCACCCCGTGTGGTTCAAGCGGGATCCGCGCGTCGCGTCGGTGCGGGCGCTCGGCGGGGTGTTCAACCGGCCGCTGATGCTCGGCGTGCCGCAGATCGTGGAGGCCGCGCTCGCGCAGATGGAGGGCAAGTCGGACGCGGAGAAGTACGAGATCGTCGACGCGTTCTCCGCCCAGGTGCGCAGCGAGATGCCACCGCGGGAGAACCCGCGGATCAACATCTCGCTCGACTCCGTGCACGCCTCCGGCCCGCTCGGCCGCGCGTCCTGCGTGATCCACGGCAACTGCAACTACAAGCAGACCGCGTTGCTGAACGTGCACGCCGCCGTGCACCTGTTGCAGGACGCGCCGCGCCGCGTCGGGTTCGCCTCCGGGTGCCAGGCGTTCGGGCACCGGGAGCTGCTGGGCGCGCTGCGGTCGTTCGGCCTCGTGCTCGACCCGATCGTCGAAGTGCACCGCTGATGAGGCTGTCCGACTACCTGGACAAGGGCGCGTCGCTCGGCGGCGACGCGCCCTGCCTCACGATCGGCGGGGTCTCGCAGACCTACGCGCAGGTGCAGCGGCGGTCGCGGGAGATCGCGGGAGCGTTGCAGGACAGCGGGATCGCGGTCGGCGACCGGGTCGCGGTGCTGTCCGCCAACGACCCGCTGGCGCTCACGTGCGTGTTCGGCATCTCGCGGGCCGGCGGGGTGTGGTGCCCGGTGAACCCCCGCAACGAGGCGGCGGAGAACCGGGAGCTGCTCGCCCTCTTCGGCTGCCGGTGCCTGTTCTTCCAGGAGAGGTTCGCGCCGCTGGTCGACCGCATCCGCGGCGACCTGCCCGCGCTGACGACGCTGGTGTGCCTCGACGGCGAGGTGGAGTGGGCGGTGCCGTTCGCGGACTGGCTCGCGCAGCACGCGCGGGAACCAGACCCGGTGAGCGTGCCCGACGACGACCTCTGCATGCTCGCGGGCACCGGCGGCACCACCGGCCGGCCCAAGGGCGTGCGGCTCACCGGCCACAACATGGAGACCGCGACCGCGCTGACGCTGATGAGCTACCCGTTCGGCGTGCGGCCGCGCTACCTCGCGCTCGCCCCGCTGACGCACTCGGCGGGCGTGCTCACGTTCCCGATCATGGCCCTGGGCGGCGAGACGGTGATCATGCCGGCGCCCGACCTCGGCGAGTTCCTGCGGCTGGTCGAGCACCACCGGATCACGCACGCGTTCCTGCCGCCGACGGTGATCTACGGGCTGCTCGACCACCCGGCGCTCGACGCGACGGACCTGACGTCGTTGCGGTGCCTCTGGTACGGCGCCGCGCCGATGTCGCCGGTGCGGCTCACCGAGGCGCTGCACCGGATCGGGCCGGTGCTGGGCCAGCTGTTCGGGCAGACCGAGGCGCCGAACATGATCGCCACCCTCTCCCCCGCCGACCACTTCCTGCCCGACGGCTCGATCGCCACGGCCCGGTTGTCCTCGGCGGGCAGGCCGACCCCGCTGACGCAGGTGGCGATCATGGCTCCGGACGGGGCTTTGCTGCCACCGGGTGAGCGCGGCGAGATCGTGGTGCGCGGGCCGTTGGTGATGGCGGGCTACCACGAGAACCCGGCGGCGACGGCCGAGGTGAGCGCGCACGGCTGGCACCACACGGGCGACATCGGCTACCTCGACGACGAGAATTTCCTGTTCATCGTGGACCGCGCGAAGGACATGATCATCACGGGCGGGTTCAACGTGTACTCGGCGGAGGTCGAGCAGGCGTTGAAGGCGCATCCGGCGGTCCAGGACTGCGCGGTGGTGGGGCTGCCCGACGACAAGTGGGGCGAACGCGTCACGGCGGTCGCGCAGCTGCGGGCAGGGGGGAGCACGGACCCGGCGGCGCTGATCGCGTTCGTGAAGGACCGGCTGGGTGGGGTGAAGGCGCCGAAGCAGGTCGAGATCTGGCCCGACCTGCCGCGGTCCACAGTGGGCAAGGTGCTCAAAGCCGAGATCCGGCAACGCCTCTCCCGGCCCTGAGCAGAGGGCCGGCCGCCTCCCTGGAC
>NZ_JBHXCW010000109.1:0-24701 GCF_042725365.1 Lentzea sp. NPDC060358
GAAACGGCGGGCCCCGCCGTTTTGTCGTCCGACCTGGAGGAGAACCATGTCCGTGCTCGTCACAGGAGGCACCGGCAAGCAGGGCGGCGCCGTCGTCCGCGCCCTCGCGGAGGCGGGTGTGGGAGTCCGGGCGCTGGTCCGCGACCCGGAGTCCGAGCGCGCGAAGGCGCTGGGCGTCGAGCTCGTCACCGGTGACCTGAACGACCGCGAGTCGCTGGTCCGCGCCACCAAGGGGGCTCAGGCGGTGTACTCGGTGCAGATGCCCCCGTTCACCGGCGACGGCTTCGACTTCGCCGCCGAACTGGCCCAGGCGGGCAACCTGGTCGACGCCGCGCTCGAGTCCGGTGTCCCGCAGTTCGTCCAGACCACGGTGGACGGCGCGAACGGCCGCATCCGCGACGAGCGCTTCCCGATCAGGGAGGCCTCGATGAACACGAAGGCGGCCATCGGCGAGCGCGTCCGCGACGCCGGGTTCGAGCGGTGGACGCTGCTCAAGCCCGGTTTCTTCATGGAGAACTTCCTGCCGTCGTCGGCCTACCTGTTCCCGCGCGGCGTGGAGGGCGGCATCGTGAGCATGCTCAAGCCCGCGACCGAGCTGGCCCTGTTCGCGGTGCGGGACATGGGCCCGGCCGTGGCGGCGATCGTCGCCGACCCCGACCGGTTCCACCGCGTGGAGCTGGAGTTCGCGAGCGACCGGCTGTCGATGGCGGAGATCGCCGCGGTGCTCTCCCGCGCCCTGGGCACCGAGCTGACCGCGCCGGACCTGACGCTGGAGCAGGCCCGCGCCGCCGGCATGCCCGCGATGGGCGCGGGCCACGACCGGCTGAACGAGACCGGCATGGCGGGCCGCCCGGAGTACGCGAGGGCCCTGGGCCTGCCCCTGACCAGCTTCGAGACGTGGGCGCGGGAACAGCTGGCCTGACGGCTCAGCCGCACGGCCAGGGCACGTCGAGGTCCCCGGCGTAGCGCCGGCGCTCCTCGGGGGACAGCCCGCCGGTGACGACCGGGCACAGGGTGCGCACCCAGCCGGCCGGGTCGGCCTCCCAGACCGCCAGCGCCCCGTCCCGCCCGGCGGTCAGCAGCCCGCCGTCCCCGGTGCCGGCGAGCCCGGCCACGGGCCCGGACCGGCTCCACGTGCCGACCTGCGTGCCGTCGTCGGCGTTCCAGAGCAGCAGCTCACCCGTCGACGGCCGCACCTGGGCGACGAGCCCGCGCCCGAAGGCGACCAGCGTGGCCGGGTCGGCGAACCCCACCCCGAACACGGCCGACCGGCCGCCGTCGTCGAGGAGCACCCGCCCGTCGACGTCCACGGCCGCCACCTGCGCCCCGTCGTCGCCGAGGGCGAAACCCCGCACGTCAGCGGGGAACCGCACGTCGCGGACCTCGTCGAGCTCGGCGCCGTCCCACCGCCACAGCCCGATGGTGGTGTCGCCGGACCGGGTCCCGCGCACGGCCGCGACCGCGTCACCGCGGGTGTTCGCCGCGATCTCCTGGTGGTCCGACGGGGGCGCGGTCCCACCCGCTCCGGCGTCCTCGACCGACGGCGTCCCACCGGGACCGGCCACGGCCACGTGCCGGCCGCCGGCCAGGAACACGCCCCGCCCCGACACCTCCTGCCCGTCGGGACTGACGGACACCCTGCGCCCCACAGCGGGAAGCGCCGCTTTCTCGGCGAGATTGCCGAGATCGCGCAGCACGACACCGGCGGACCCGGCCACGGCCGCGACCCCGCCACCGACCGCCACACCGTCGACCCCGGCGGGCCCGCGCACCTGTGCGCGCAGCCGGTTGTCCCGGTCCGGCGAGGACACCACGACCGTCCCGTTCTCCGACGCGGACACGACGAACCGCCCGTCCGCGCTCATCCGCAGATCGCGCACCGGCGCGGGGTGCCGGAACAACCGGGCCACCTGCCCGAGCGACTCGTCGAACAGCAGCACCGCCCCCTGAGCGGTGCCGACGACGATCCGCCCGCCGTCCCCGGACATGCCGACGCAGCAAGCGTTCTCGCCCACGTCGACGGCGTGCGTCCGAGCCCGCGAGGCCAGGTCCCACCGCTCGAGCACGGACCCGTGCAGCAGCACCAGCGAGGAGGAGCTGGCCGCGAACCCCCGGGCCCACACCCGGCCCGCGCCGAACGGCGTCCAGCTCCCGTCCCGGGGGTCGAACTCGACCACCCGCGCCCCGGCCGACCGCCCGCTCGCGGTGAAGAGCCGGTCCCCGCGGAACTCCAGGGGCCCACCGGGCGCGTCAGCGTCCTCGACACCGATGACAGCCCGCCCGGTCCCGACCTCCCACACCCCGAAGTCCGGCACGGACCCACCGGCGGTGTTGCCGGAGGCGGCGACCCACCGCCCGTCCGCGGACAGCGCCACCCGCTCGGGCGAGGAGGTGAACGGGATCTCCCGCACCAGCGACCCGTCGGCGACGTTCCACACCTTGAGCCCGAGCCCGTCGTGACTGGCGAGCAGCCGCCCGTCCCCGCTGAGCGCCAACGCCGACGACTCGTCCGGCAACCTGACGCCGCTGGGCCGCCGACCCCCGTTGTCCCACAAGGAAACCGGTCCGTTGCCGAACGCGTGCGCCACCACGGCCCCATCGGCACTGACGGCGACGTTAGCCCGAACACCCATGTCCGCGGGCCGGTTGCGTGAGATCGTGTCGGTCCCGGGCGCGACGACGGACACGACGAACCGATCCCGGTCGAGGACGTTCATGAGCGCGGTCTTGGCCTGCACCGAAGGACTGGCGCTCCACGACGTCAACGCGAGCCGCACGGCCAGCTGCGGATCGACGTCGAGCAACCGCAAGGCCTCCCCGGACAACGCCCGCGACAGCGCGAGACGGGCCTGCGCGGTGGCCCGGTCCCGCTCGGCGACGGCAACCCGCTGCTGCCACACGGCGACGCCACCGGCAACCAACGCCAAGGACAACAAGCCGGCCAGCACGGAGACGAGCCGCCGCAGCTGCCGGGAGTCCTCACTGATCAACGAGTCCTTGGCCACCCCGTGCACCCCGGCGGCGACGGTCGCGGCAGCGGACCGGAACTCGTCCCCGCGCAGCCGCCCGGACTCCCGCAGGTCCACCCACAACGGCTCGGCGGGGAACCACCCGGCCAGCGCGGCCGGCAGCGCGGTGGTGCGCTCCCAGTCGAAGTCACCGGCGGCCTCGTCCCAGACCACCTCGCCGCCGGTCACCACGATCAGGAACGTCTCGCGGGACTTCCGCTCCCGCCACAGCGCCACCTCACGCCCCACCCAGGCGGAGGAGGCGGACGAGGGGCAGGCCAGCAGGACGAAGGTCCGGGACGCCAGCAACGCGCCCTGGATCGACGACCACAGATCAGGACTGGCGGCCAGACTGACGTCGTCGCGGAACACCCGCAGCGCCCGAGCCCGGTGCCACGGCCGCCCGATCCGGTGAAGGCTGCGCTGCAACCTCTTCGCCAGGGGCCGATCAGCCGCATGGCTGTAGGAGATGAACCCGTCGTACACCCTAACCCCCTTCAGGTGGCAGGAAATCCTACGGAGACGGCCACCGGCGGTCAGGCTTTTCACGGAAGCCGAAGGCGAGCGGAGCGGTACCCCCGGACAACGGAGGGAACACGACGCGGGACAGAGCCCGTTGTGCAGCAACCCCGGACGCGGCCCACCATGGGTGAACGCCCCCGATCCACAGCAGCAGAGGAGGACCAAGGTGCAGCCGACCGAGAACTCGGCCCGATCGTGGCGCCTGCTGCTGCTGGTCCTGGCCGCGGCACAGGTGGCGAGCCCCCTGGTCGTGACCGCCCTGGGCGGCAGCGAGTTCCGGACCTCGGACCGGCCGGGCGAGCCCCCGATAGTCCCCGCCGGCTACGCGTTCTCGATCTGGGGCCTGGTGGAGGCCCTGTGCCTGGCCTACGCGCTGTGGGCACTGGTCACCCGGTCACCCGGCCACGAGGTGCGCGACCGCCTGGCGCGCCCGCTGTCGGTGGTGTTCGCCGGGTTCACGGTGTGGCTCGTCGCCGCGGAGCTCGAACCGGTCTGGTCGACCGTGGCCGTGTTCGTGGTGATGCTGGCGGGCCTGCTCGCGGCGGTGCGGATTGCCCTGCGCCACCGCGCCGAGATCGCCCGGTGGCGGCGTGCGCCGCGGGTGCTGCTGTGGTCGACGCTGGGCGTCTACACGGGCTGGAGCACCGTGGCGATCTGGGTGAACCTCACCACAGCCCTGACCGAGAGCGGGGCGCCGATCACCGGTCCCGCGGGCGTGGCGGGGCAGGTCGCGGTGCTGGCCGGTGCGACGGCCACGGCGGTCGTGCTGCTGCGCCGCACGTCCGGCCTGCTGTCCTACGGCCTGGCCGTCGCGTGGGCGCTGGTCGCGGTCGTGGTGGCCACGGTGCAGGCGGGGCAGCCGGTGCTCGCGGCGATCGCGGTCGTGGCGCTGGTCGTCGTGGCGGCGGCGACGGCGTGGTTCCGCTCCCGCCGGCCCGCGCTGGTGTGACGCACGCGAAACGAACCGAATCGGTCGCCGATACGAATCCCCGGGGGAGAGAACGGAGGTCCGCTTGTGAACTCGCCTCGACGCGAGAACCCCGTGCTGATCACCTCTGCCGAGCCGTCGTACCAGGACCAGCTCGCCGCGCGGCGCCGCAGGTACGCCATCGTGATGAGCATGCGCATCCCGTGCATCGTGCTGGCGGTGGTCTTCGCGAAGATCTGGTGGCTCGCGCTGGCCCTGCTGCTGCTGTCGGTGCCGCTGCCGTGGATGGCCGTCCTGATCGCCAACGACAGGCCGCCGCGCAAGGCGGAGGCGCCCCAGCGCATGCAGCGGCAGGCGCTCACCGGGAAGAAGCCGTCGTGAGCGGCCTCACCGTGGTGATCGGGTACGGCGAGGCCGCGCTCGACGTCCTGAGACACCTGCCGGTGCAGTCCGAGCACGCCGACGTCGTCGTGGTCGACCCCGACGCGGTCGCGCTGACCGGGGCGATCGCCAACGGTGCCAGGGTCGTGCGCGGTGACGGGCGCGACATCTGCGTGTTGCAGCACGCGGGCGTGCAGTTCGCGGCACGGGTGGTCGTCGCGGTCCCGGACGACCAGGAGGGCGTGCTGATCGCCGGCGTCGCGCGCAACCTCAACCGGACGGCGGTCATCGTCGCCGCCGTCCGCGAGTCGGCCAACCAGGACCTCTTCACGAGGCTCGGGGCGGACGAGGTGTTCGTGCGGGCGCGCTCGGTCAGGTAGTGGCCAGCAGGGCGGACAGCCGTTCCAGCGACCGCTCCATCGACGCCCTGTTGCGCCGCGGGATGGGCGACAGGCCGATCAGCACCGGGGTGCGGGCGGTCGACCAGTCGAACGTCTCGGTCACCTCGGTGGCGCCGTCGCCCACCGGGGTGAGCTGCCAGCGCCAGCGGTGCCCGTTGAAGTGGCGCCACGCGATCAGGCGGTTCTCCTCGAACTCCACCACCGTGTTCTCGATGCGGTAGGCCAGGCCGATCTTCATGTCCATGCCGAACGCCGTGCCGAGCGCGAGCTTCGCCGGTGCGCCGGGCAGCGGTGCGCGGACGGCGCCGGAGCCGTCGATCAGCGGGTGCTTCGACGGGTCGGCGAGCAGCTCGAAGATCCGTTCGGGCGGGGCCTGCACGGTTCTGGTGGCGGAAACGCTTCTCTTCGGCACGTCTCCCAGCCAAACACCCGTGCCGGGGCTCCGCACGACGAGTCCTCTCAGCGAGGTGCGGCCGGGTCGGCGAAGATGTCGCGCAACCGGTCCCGGTCGTGCAGGACGAGCGCTCCACAAAGGACGGTGTAGAGCGCGGACAGGTACTTCACGAACGGGTAGCCGAAGGCGAAGTCCATCAGCGTGATGTTGAGCCCGACCACGAAGAGCGCCGCCGCGCCGACGAACGCGGTGCGGCGGAACAGCAGCATGACGGCGGGCACGAGCTCGAACAGGCCGGTCACCCGGCCGTAGAAGGGCGAGTAGCCGTAGAACAGCCAGACCAGCGAGGTGCCGTCCACCGACGACTTCGACAGGTCGTCCCAGTCGCCGTAGTAGAACTGGCCGCCGAGCAGCTTGACGCCGCCGTAGAAGGTGAAGACCGCGGCCATCAGCAACCGGACGACGAGGATCGTCCTCGAACGCGACTCGAACCAGATCATGCGGCGATCGTGGCGCTCCCCGGGCCGCCGGCACCTCCTGCGCCGAGCCCGGATCCGCGGCCGGCGGGAGGAGTCCGCCTCCTACCGCGGCAGGAGGTGCCGGGTCCGGGACCGCCCTACGATCGAGGTCGTGACTTCGCGCAACGGGGTGCTGAGGTGCGCGCCGCTGGTCCTGGTCGTCGTGTCGATGCTGTGGCTCGCCGTTCCCGCGCCCGACCCGGACTTCGAGTCGTGGTTCTTCCCGGTGACGGCGGCGCTGGTCTTCGTGCCCGGCCGCTGGTTCCCGCTGCCGGTCTCCCTCGCCCAGACCCTGCTGGTGCTGGCGGCGTTCCTGCTGAGCGCTCCCGGCCTCGGCGAGACGCAGGCCTGCGCCGCCCTGTCGCTGGCCGAGCTCGCGATGCGGCGGCCGTGGCGCCCGCTGGTGACCGGGGTCGTGGCCGCGGCGGCGGTGGACACCGCCTACCTGCTCGGGCAGCAGGACGACCGGCCGCCGTTCGTGGCGCTGAGGGTGCTGCTCGTCGTCGGGGTCCCCGTGCTCGCGGGCCGGCACCTGAGGTCGGTGCGGCAGCTCGCCGAGCGGCAGCGCGAGGAGAAGGCACTGGTCCTGCGCGTGCGGGACGCGGAGATCGAGGCCGCGCGGGAGGCGGACCGGGTGGCCGTGGCGCGGGAGCTGCACGACCTCGTCGCCCACCACGTGTCGTCGATGGTGCTTCGCTCCGCGGTCGCACGGCACGCGGCGACCAGCGCCGACCAGGTCCGCGAGGTGCTCGACGACGTGCACGCGACCGGGTCGGCCGCGCTGCGGGACCTGCGGGAGCTGGTCAGCGAACTGCGCGACCCCGCGGTGCCGTCGCTCGGCGCGAGTCCCGCCTGCCTCGCCACGGCGGTGCGGCAGGCGGCCGGGCGGTGCGAACGCGCGGGGTTCGCCGTGCGCGCCGAGGTCGACGTCGCCGAGGACCTGGACGCCGCACGACGGCTCGTGGTGCTGCGGGTCGTGCAGGAGTCGCTCACCAACGTGATGCGCCACGCCGAACCCGGTGCGTCCGTGCGGGTCGACGTCCGCGAGTCGGCCGCGGGGATCGGCGTCGAGGTCGCCGACGACGGGGGAGTGCCGCGCCGGGGGCCGGGCGGGCACGGCCTCACCGGCATGGCGGAACGGGTCGAACGGCTCGGCGGGGCCTTCCACGCGGGCCCGAGCGGCCGCGGCTGGGCCGTGCGCGTCTCGGTGCCGCGGCAGGAGCAGCCCGCGTGATCCGCGTCCTGATCGTCGACGACCAGCAGCTCGTGCGCGCCGGTCTGCGGATGCTCTGCGAGAGCGCGCCGGACGTCGAGGTCGCCGGCGAGGCGGCCGACGGCGCCGAGGCGGTGGACCAGGCGGCGCGCGGCCGCCCCGACGTGGTCCTGATGGACCTGCGCATGCCCGTCGTCGACGGCATCGCCGCGACCAGGAGGATCCTCGCCCGCGACCCGCGGGCCCGGGTCGTCGCGCTCACCACGTTCGACGACGACGAGCACCTGTACCCCGCGCTGGCCGCGGGCGCGCACGGGTTCCTGGTCAAGGACTCCGCGCCCGAGGAGCTGCTGGCCGCGGTCCGGCGGGCCGCGGCGGGGGAGCAGCCCTTCAGCCCCGGCGTGCTGCGGCGGCTGGTGAGCCGGGTCGTCCGCGCGGAACGCGCCCCCGACCCGCCCGGCGGGCTGACGCCGCGCGAGCTCGAGGTGCTGGTGCTGCTGGCGGAGGGGCTGGGGAACCAGGAGATCGCCGACCGCCTGCACGTCGCCGTGACGACGGTGAAGACGCACGTGGCGGCGCTGATGACGAAGACGGGAGCCGGCAACCGCGTCCGGCTCGCCGTCCTCGCCCACTCCTGCGGGCTGCTGTGAGCCGTCAGGGCCGCGGGAGCACCTCGACGTACCCGTCGGTGCCGTTCACGCGGATCCGCTGGCCGTCGCGGATCAGCCGGGTGGCGTTCTCCAGCCCGACGACGGCCGGCAGCCCGTACTCCCGCGCGACGACCGCGCCGTGCGTCATCAGCCCGCCGACCTCCGTCACCAGGCCCGCGGCGGCGACGAACAACGGCGACCAGCTCGGGTCCGTGTACGCCGTCACCAGGACGTCGCCCGGTTCGAGGTCCGCCTCCGCCAGGTCGAGCACGACGCGGGCGCGGCCCTCCACCGTCCCGCCCGACACCGGCAGGCCCGCCAGCGCGCCCTCCGGCAGGCCGCCGCGGCGGTACGACCCGGTGACGGCTTCGCCGTCGGAGGTGAGCACCCGCGGCGGCGTCAGCGCCCGGTGGGCGAGGACGTCCTCCCGGCGCTGCCGGACGAGCCCGGCGTCGGCCCGGTTCGTGCGCACGACCTCGCGCAGTTCCTGCAGCGTCAGGTAGAACACGTCCTCCTGCTCGGCCAGCACGCCGGAGCGCACCAGCCGGCCCGCCTCCGCCAGCAGGGCCTGCTTGTAGACGGCGTAGCGGCTGACCATGAAGTACTTCGGGTACTCGCGGTAGCCGGCGAACGTGCGGAGGCGGTCGACCACCTGCTCGGTCTCGCGCGCCTTCTGCTCGCCCGCGGGCAGTTCCCGCAGGCGTTCGAGCAGCTCCCGCTCCTTGGCCGCCGCCGTCCGCCGGCCCTGCTCGAAGCGGTGGGCGCCGGCGCCCTGCTCGAACGTGCGGACGTTCGTGAGCAGCAACGGCACGAGGGTGGCGGGGTGCTCGCCCCAGCGCGGCCGGGTGATGTCGATCTCGCCGACGCAGCGCATGCCGTACCGGGCCAGGTAGCCGGCGATCGCGCGGTGCGCCTGCGCGCCGCCCGGGAGTCCGGCCAGCCCGTCCAGGTCGCCGGTGGCCTCCAGGTGGGCGACGACCTCCGGGTGCGGGCGGATCGCGTCGGCGACGTCCAGCAGCTCCAGGCCCATCTCGGCCGTGACGTTGTGCGGCGCGGAGAGCGAGAGGGTGTCGGCCGCGTTCTTCTCGCCCAGCCACTCGAACAGCTTGTCGTTCAGCCACCAGGCCGCCTGCATGCCCGCCATGATCACCTCGGTGCTGCGCGCGTCGAACAGGACTCGGCGCAGCTCCGCGAAGTCGGCGAGCACGAAGTCGACCAGGTCCACGCCGGAGCGGGTGGCGATCTCGCGCCGCAGCGCGGCGACGGACGTCTCGGCGGCGGCGATCAGCTCGGTGACGACGTCCGGGTCGGTCTCGATCGTCGCGGGCTCGGCGCCGGGGATGTGCTGCGGGGTCGCGTCGGGAACCGTCGGGAGGAAACCCCCGCGGTCCATGACGGTCCGCAGCGCGTCGCCCATCAACGGGTCGGACTTCCCGGCCACGCCGAGGAAACCGTTCCTGCTCGCGGGTGTGGCGAGGATCTGCGTGACGTCGACGAACAGCCGGCTGCCCACGACGGCCATCGGCCTCGGCGTGGTCGACTGCCAGACCGACAGGCCCAGCGGCCGCATGGCGTCGGTCATCATCTGCTGGTGGCCGACGGACACGTAGACGCGGTTCTGCCCGTCGCCTTCCGGCACGGGGAACAGCGTCGTGATCGGCCGGCTCTGCACGACCTGGAACTCGTCGTCCGCGAGGCACCACTCGACGTCCTGCGGCCGGCCGAAGTGCGCCTCGATCCGGCGGCCCAGCGCCTCGAGCCGCACGACCTGCTCGTCGGTGAGCGCGGCGTCCTCCTGCCGGCCGGGCTCGACGTCCTCCTCGCGCGTCCCGCCGCCGGGCATGGCCCTGACCGCGATCTTCTTGGCGGACAGCGCCTTCTCGACCACGACACCGCCGCGGACGCGGTACACGTCCGGGTTCACCGTTCCGGACACCAGCGCCTCGCCCAGCCCGAAGCTCGCCTCCACGCAGGACACCGTGCGGTCGGACGAGATCGGGTCGGCCGTGAAGAGCACCCCGGCGGCCCGCGGGAACACCATCTCCTGCACCACCACGGCCATGCGCACCCCGTCGTGTCCGAACCCGTTGCGCAGCCGGTAGACCACGGCCCGCTCGGTGAACAGCGACGCCCAGCACCGGCGGACGTGCCGCAGGACCTCGGCGGCCCCCACGACGTTCAGGTACGTGTCCTGCTGCCCGGCGAACGAGGCCGTCGGCAGGTCCTCGGCCGTGGCACTGGATCGCACGGCGTACGCGGTGTTCTCGCCGACGCGGCCGGCGATCGCCCGCGCCAGGTCGTCGGGAACCGCCGCCTCCTCCAGCCTCCGCCGGAGCTCCGCACCGGTCGCGCGGATCGCCTCGCGGTCGTCCGGGTCCACCCGCGCCAGCCGGTCCAGCAGGCCGGCCGCGGCCGGCGCGATGCGGTCGAACGCCTCGGTCGTCACGCAGAACCCGGGCGGCACGCGCACGCCCTCGATCCGCGACAGCTCTCCCAGGTGTGCTCCCTTGCCGCCGCAGAGCGCGACCTGCGTCCGGCCGATCTCCCCGAGTCCGAGCACCTGTTCGGTCATGGTCCGGCTTCCCCCGCTTCGTTCTCGCCCAGCGTGTCGCACCCGCGCCGATCACGCAGGTCCGGGCACGAGCGGGAGATTCTGCGCCACCACCGGGGTCTTGCCGCAAGACCCCGGTCGTGCTATACGGTAAAGGTGGCGACAACGACCTCGGTGCCGGGGTCGCGGGGCAGCGCGGACGTGCCGTCCACGACGACGGTCGCCTTGTGCCAGGGCTGCTCCCGCAGCAGGTGGGGGAGTTCCTCGGCGAGCCACGCGGCGACGTGCGCGCGTTGGTCGGCCGAGTCGCCGTCGCGGTCCACCAGCCGCCGTTCCTGCTCGTCGAGGTCGCCCTGCACCCAGATCGACGCGTCGATCCACGGCAGCAGCGCGTCGCGCAGGACGCCGGTGCCCTCGACCCACACGACCTCCAGCCCGGCCGGCACGTGGACGGTGCCGTCCCGGCCGTGCGCGACCCAGGCCGGTGGCCGGAACTCCACGGCCTGACCGCGGTGGAGCGGCCGCAGGACGTGGTCGGCCATCAGGTCCGCCCAGTCGAAGTACGCCTGGTGCCACGCGATGTCGTCGGTGTGCACGACCGCGGACGACGGGACGGCGGCCTGGAGTCGTTGCGCCAGAACGGACTTCCCGGCTCCGCCACGGCCGTCGACCGCGACGGTGAGCGGGCGGCCGGTGACCTCGGGCGCCGCGGCGCGCAGCCGGGCGACCACAGTGGACAGTGCGGTGACCTGCCGGTGCCCGGCCTCGGGCTCACCGGGGTGCAGTCGCACGCGCCACCGCCGGTCCGGCGAAAAGGGCTGGAGCCCCGCCGCTCACGATCGACCTCTTCCCGCCGCGGTCCACGCCTTTCCCGGCGTGTACCCCCGGCGGGAAGGCCCTACGCGCCACGGCCGGGGTCGTTCGCGCCGTCGAGCACGGCGATCGCCCAGAACGGTTCCCCGCGCCGCGCGATGCCGCGGGGCACCTCGACGAGCTCCTCGTCGTCCGGGCCGGTGACCTCCGGCTGGTGGGCCAGGCGCCGCAGGTTCTCGCCGGCGGCGGAGTAGAACCGGCGCTGGGCGCGCCTGCCGAAGAGCGCCCAGCCCAGCCGCAGCACGGGGTGGGCGCGCGGGTTGACCTGGTGGTGGCTGTCGACCTCCAGGGTGACCACGCCGGTCCGCAGGTCCTTGACCACGCGGTAGTCGACGCGGCCGCGTTCCAGGTGACCCTGCAGCGTCTCGTAGCCCCAGCCCCACGAGCAGCGCTCGCCGTCCTCGCCGGACCCCGCCTCGGTGATCCGCACGCCCATCGCGAACCGCGCGAGCGCGAACCTGCCCACCAGCAGCAGGTTCCGGCCGACGAGCGGGTCGTCGCGCAGGTAGTGGGCCCGCAGCAGACCGGGCGGTGTGAACGCGTAGGCGGCCACCTCCCGGCAGGCGCGCCACCAGACCGATCCCTCGGCGGGACGTCCGGGCGGGTCGGTGCCCAGGACGAACCGGTGGTGGTCGAAGTGCCAGGTGGGCGCCCGGACCTCGGACTCGTCGTAGTTGACGGACCGGTCGCGCAGTTCGGTCACGACGTCGTGGAGGGGGAGCTTGCTCGCCCGCGTCAAGCGCATCCGGGCGGATACCCGGACCTCGCCGGTTGATCCCGGCGGGGTCACCGCGGCGAGCGCGTGGCGGGCCCACCACGCCGCTCCCGCGCCGGCCGGGGTCAGGCGGACTTGAGCTGGCCGCCGTGCACGGCCCAGTTCGAGCCGATCGCGCTCGGCATGGCCGGCGACGACAGCAGCACGACCGCGCGGGCGATCTCGCTCGGGTCGATCAGGTCGCCGGTCACCATGCCGAGCTGCTCGGGCAGGGCCGCCACCACCGCGGAGCGGTCGACGCCGAGGTTCGCCGCCATGCTCGCGGCCAGCCCGTCCGGGCCCACCAGCAGGTCCGTGCGGGTGGCGCCGGGCGTGACCGCGTTGATCCGCACGCCCGCCCCGCCCGTCGCCTCGGCGAGACCGCGGGTGAACGCGTTGAGCGCGGCCTTCGCGGCGGCGTAGGGCAGCGGTGCGGTGTGCGGGTCGCGGGCGCTGGAGGAGCTGACGTTGACCACGGCGCCCCGCGCCTGCGTGAGGGCGGGCAGGGCGGCCCGCGTGGTGCGGACGGCCGCGTTGAGGTTCAGCGCGAACACGCTCGACCAGAGGTCGTCGTCGCCGCTGAACGGGTCGGCGAACATCCCCTCCGGACGCTCGTCGCCGCCGCCCGCGTTGTTGACCAGCACGTCGAGCCTCGGGTCGCGGGCGAGGACGGTCTCGACGAGGGTGGCCGGTCCGTCCGCGGTGGACAGGTCGGCCGGGACGAACACGGCGTCGGTGACGGCGAGTTCGGGGGTGCTCTTGCGCGCGGTCGCCACGACGGTGGCGCCCTCGGCGAGGAAGGCCCGCACGACGGCGAGTCCGATCCCCTTGCTCGCTCCGGTGACGAGTACGCGCTTGCCTTCGAGCTGCAGATCCATGACCGGGTGTCCTCTCTGGGCTGGCTTG
The DNA here is from genome assembly GCF_042725365.1 of Lentzea sp. NPDC060358. Taxonomy (NCBI): domain Bacteria; kingdom Bacillati; phylum Actinomycetota; class Actinomycetes; order Pseudonocardiales; family Pseudonocardiaceae; genus Lentzea; species Lentzea sp. NPDC060358. The sequence continues at coordinate 13,100 of NZ_JBHXCW010000109.1, forward strand.
CCCTTTAAGTGATACACAGATGTCGCAGTTAACGCAACAAGTGCGACAGTGCCGTATCGTTTAGGCATGGCAGACACCGGGACCCGCCGCCTGCGGGCCGACGCCGAGCAGAACACCGCGCGGATCCTGGCCGCCGCCGCGGAGGTGCTGGCCACCGACCCGGCGGCGTCGCTGGAGCGCATCGGCGAGGCGGCCGGGCTCACGCGCGCCACCGTGCACCGCCGCTTCGCCTCCCGGCACGCGCTGCTGGAGGCGCTGACCGAGCAGCTCGACCAGCGCTACCTGAGTGCGCTCGAGCAGTCGCGGATGGACACCGCGCCGCCGCGGCTGGTCTTCCGGCGGCTCACCGAGATCCTGTTCGAGCTCAAGGTGAGCCACCGGTTCGCGATGGAGCTGATGAGCACCCGCGACGGGTGCCAGTCGGGCCTGAGCCCCGAGGTCCAGGCCGGGCTGGAGCAGGTGTTCGCGCGGCTGCGGTCGGCGGGGGACATCACCGCGACCGGAGCGGACTGGTGCCGGCAGGTGTACCTCGCGATGGTGCACGAGGTGGCGCTGCTGCCCGACGACGCCGCGGATCTCGTGGCGGCGGGGGGATCACGGGCCGAACTGGTGGCCGGGGCCGTGATCGGCGCGCTGGGCGGGGTGCCGCACCGGGGGTGACGCCTGCCCCGCCGCTGTGCGCTCCCCGGCCTGGTTCGCGCCCGGCGTCTGCCCCGCCGCTGTGCGTTCCCCGGCCTGGTAGGCGCCCGGCGTCTGCCCCGCCGCGGTCCGTTCCCCGGCCTGGTAGGCGCCCGGCGTCTGTCCCGTCGTGCGGGCGAACGCGTCGACGAACGCGCTGGCGGTCGCCCACCCGCAGCGGTGCGCGGTGCTCGTCACCGTCGCGCCCGCGCTGAGCTCCAGCATCGCGTGGAAGACCCGCACGCCGGTCCGCCACTGCGGGTACGTGCTGCCGAACTCCGCGCGGAACAGCCGGGCGAGCTGCCGGTCGCTCGTGCCCGCCCGCCGCGCCAGCCATGTGATCGTGCGCGGCGTGGCCAGGTCGTCGGTCACCAGCCGGCAGGCGTGCGCCAGCCGGGGGTCGCGGGCGGTGGGCAGCGTCAGCGCCGCGAGGTCCGCCCGCCGGACCCGGTCGCGGATCACCGCCCGCAGCCGGCGGGCCTCGGCCGCGGGCAGGCCCGGTTCGGTGCTCGCCATCAGCAGCTCGCGCAGCAGCGGGGGCACGGCGATCACGGTCGGGCGGTCGCCGGGGAAGAGCGTCTCCTCCGGAGGGAACCGGAGCAGGTGCACCTGGGCCTGGCCGTAGACGCGGTGCTCGTGCCAGGTCTGCGCGGGCGTCCAGATGGCCCGCTGCGCACCCGCGACCCACGTGCCGTGCTCGGTCGTCACCGCGAAGACGCCGCTGCTGACGTAGAGGAGCTGGTGCTCGCCATCGTGCCGGTGCCGGGCGATCACCTCACCGGGCGCGTGGTCATGGCGGCTTTCCGACACAGGTCGACAGTTTATCGGAAGTCCTCGGCGCCACTGCCGATCATCGTGAGGGGCATGAGACGGTTCTTCGCCGACACCCGGCCGCTCGCGATCCCGGCGTTCCGCAGGACGTTCGCCGGGCAGGGCACCGCGGTCGTCGGCCTGATGATCACGGCGGTCGCCGTGCCGGTGCAGCTCTACGACCTGACGCGGTCGTCGCTCGTCGTCGGGCTCGCCGGTCTGGTCGGGCTGCTGCCGGTGGTCGTGTTCGGGCTGTACGGGGGAGCGGTCGCGGACGCGGTCGACCGCCGCAAGCTCTACCTGGCGTCGTGCTCGGTGTCGTGGGCCGCCACGCTCGGGCTGCTCGCGCAGAGCCTCGCGGACGTCCGGTCGCCCGTGCTGGTCCTCGCGCTCGTGGCGGTGCAGGCGGGCAGCTTCGCGGTCTCGTCGTCGGTGCGCGGCGCGATCATCCCGCTGCTGGTGCCGGCGGAGCTCGTGCCCGCCGCGAACGCCCTCAACTACACGATCGGCACCCTCGGCCAGGTGCTCGGCCCGCTGGTCGCCGGTGTGCTCGTCGGCCTGCCCGGCGGGTTCGGCTACGCCTACGCCGCCGACGCCGTGCTGTTCACCGCCGCGCTGTACGCGGCGGTGCGCCTGCCGTCGTTCGGCGTCCCGGAGGCGGTGGGACGGCCGGGGCTGCGGTCGGTCGCCGAGGGACTGCGGTTCCTCGGCGGGAACCCGGTGCTGCTCATGTCGTTCGCCGTCGACGTCGCCGCGATGGTGCTGGCGACCCCGGAAGCGCTGTTCCCGCAGGCCGCGGCGACCCGGTTCGACGGCGGGGTGGGGCCGCTGTACTCGGCGATCGCCGCCGGGTCGATCGTCGCGGGGGTGCTGGGCGGCTGGATCGGCCGCGTGCGCCGCCAGGGCGTGGCGCTGACGCTCGCCGTCGTGGTGTGGTCGGCCGCCATCGCCGCCGCCGGGTTCGTGTCGCAGCTGTGGGTGGTGGTGGCGCTGCTGGTCGTCGCGGGGGCGGCCGACCTGGTCAGCGCCGTGTTCCGGCAGTCGATCCTGCAGGGCTTCGTGCCGGACCGGTTGCGCGGGCGGCTGCAGGGCGTCTTCACCGTGGTCGTCAACGGCGGCCCGCGCCTGGGCGACCTGCGGGCCGGGCTGATGGCCGCGACCACCACGTTCACCCTCGCCTGGTCCGGCGCCGCCCTGCTCTGCATCGCGGTGGTTCTCGCCGCCGCGGTGAGCGTGCGGTCGTTCTGGCGCTACGACTCCCGCGAGGTGCCGGCGCGGGCGGCCTGACCGTCAGACCGGGGTGTGGGCGGCGTCCTCGCCGCCCTTCTGCCAGCGCTTGCGGTCGAGCAGCCCCATCACCGGCGACGCGGACAGGCCGTGCACGAGGATGGAGCCGATCACGACCAGGCCCACGATCCGCCAGATCGTGTCGTGGTCGGCGAACTCGCCCTCCTGCAGGGCGTAGGTGATGTAGAACAGCGACCCGACGCCGCGCACGCCGAAGAACGCGATGACCGTGCGCTCGCGCGGCCCGGTCTTGCCGCGCAGCAGCCCGATCCACCCCGCGGCGGGCCGGACCAGCAGCAGGACCGCCGCCGCGACCGCGACCTCCTGCCAGCGCAGGCCGGAGAGCAGCCCGGACACGGCGGCACCGCCGAGCAGGAAGACGATCAGCACCGTCAGCATGCGCTCGGCCTGCTCCACGTAGCGGTGCAGCACCTGGTGGTACCCGTGGTGGCGTTCCGCCGCGCGGATCGTGCAGGCGCACACGAACACCGCGACGAACCCGTAGCCCTCGGCCAGTTCGGTCGCGCCGTAGGCGAGGAACGTCGCGGCCAGTGCCACGAACCCCTCCGCGTGCTCGGCGAGGCGGAACTTCTCCGACGGCGCGGAGAAGAACAGCTTGCCCAGCAACCACCCCACGCCCACGCCGATCGCGAGGCCGCAGCCGAGCCGCCACAGCACGTCCACGCCGAGCCAGTGCGGCAGCCACCCCGACGGCGCCGCGCCGGCGATGCTGATCGCGATGGCGGCATAGGTGAACGGGAACGCGAGACCGTCGTTGAGCCCGGCCTCGGAGGTGAGCGCGAACCGCGCCTCGTCCTCGTCGGAGTCGGGGTGCTCGGCGGGTTCGGCGACCTGCACCTCGCTCGCCAGCACGGGGTCCGTGGGCGCGAGCGCGGCCGCCAGCAGCACCGACGACGCCACGCCGAGACCGAGCGCGGCCCAGCCGAGCAGGCCGACGGCCAGCATGGACAACGGCATCGTGATCGCGAGCAGGCGCCAGGTGGTGGCCCAGCCGCGCAGGCTCACCACCCGGTTGAGCGCGAGCCCGGCGCCCATCAGCGAGATGATCACGCAGATCTCGGTGAGGTGCAGCAGGACGGCGCTGTGGGCGTCCGGGTCGGGGTTCGGGAGCTCGTCCACGAGGGAGAACGTGAGGGCGCCCGCGCCGAGGAACACCATCGGCATCGAGACCGGCACGCGGTCGAGGAGCCGGGGGAGCAGCGCGGCGGCCAGCGTCGCCAGGCCCGCGCCGGTGTAGAGCAGGGAGCCTGGATCCACTGTCCGCCTTCCGCTTTCCGGTCGAACGGACTGATACCCGAACGGGTGAAGGACAAACCTCACCACGACAAATCTGTCCACTCGGGACAGTCCACGCCGGTCGGGTCAGCCGGCCGTCCGCGCGCCCCGGTGCGGGGCCAGCGCCTGCTCCACGTCCGGGTGGACGTGGAGCACCTCGTCCAGTCCGGACGCCGAGATCGTGCGCAGCACGGCGCGCTGCGCCGCGGCGATCCGCAGCGGGACGCCCGCGGCTCTGGCGCGCCGGTCCTGGGCCAGCAGCTCGTTGAGCCCGGCCGAGCCGAAGAACGTGACCCCGGTGAGGTCGACGACGACCGGGAACGGCGGTGTCGCCATCGCGAGCGCGGTCCGCAGTTCGGTGCCCAGGGCAGCCACCGTGGTCTGGTCGATCTCTCCGGTGGCCCGCACGACGACGGCGAGCCCGTGCACCTCGCGCTGCACGTGCAACGGGAAGGGAAAGATGTGCGGCATGGCAGTGCCTCCTCGTCCCTCGCGGACTGGTGCCGAGAGGAGGGACGCAGCTGCAGGCTCAACTGCTCACCCTGAACATTAGCCGTTCGAACGAAATCCGCCAACCGAAGAGCTCCGTCAGACGTCCTCGGTCGGCAGTTTTCGCGTTGTGGTCAGCATTTCCGCGATGTCGCGCAGTTTGACGTTGGTGTGCTGGCTGGCGCGCACGAGGATCGCGAACGCCCGGTCGGCGTCGACCTGGTGGCGTTCCATGAGGATTCCCTTGGCCTGGCCGATCAGGTCGCGGGTCTGCACGGCGTCGCCGAGCTGCGTGCGTTCCTGCGCCGCGGCCAGCGCGATCGCCGCGTGCCCCGCGAACAGATTGCCGATGTGCTCCGACTCCTCGTCGAACGCGCCGAGGGCGGACGAGTACAGGTTGAGCGCGCCGAGGTCCTCGTCCTCCACGTACAGCTGGAACGACAGCATGCTGCCGACCTTGAGGTCCGCTGCCCTGAGCGCGAACGCGGGCCACCGGTCGTCCGCGACGACGTCGGGCACCGAGACGGTCTTCGCCGCGTACAGGGCCGTGAGGCACGGGCCCTCGCCCGCGTCGAACTGCGCCTGGTCGACCTCGCCCGGCAGGGCGCCGGTCGTCGCCACGGTCCTGACCTCTCTCCTGCCCTGCACGGTCATGATGCCCGCGTGCTCGGCACCCGGAACGGTGCCGACCGCGGAGTGCGCGATCGCGTCCATCGTCGCCTGTTCGCCGCGCTGCCTCTGCAGGTCGCGCGCGATCCCGGTCAACTGCACGGCCAGATCCTGGGAGTCGTGGGCCATTCGGGGCGGGTACCCGCAAATCCGGCGGGCATTCGCGGGCACCGTTGCCGAGACCGGGGTTTTCCGCTCCCGGATGCGGTACAGCTGGTCTCCGGTCGTACCGGGCGGAGGGGGTCGCATGAATCGGCGGGACGTCGTGCTGCGGGTGGTCCTGGTGGTGGCGGTGGTGATGACCGGGCTGGGCGCACCCGCCTCGGCCGCCACCGGCAGGTTCTGGGAGATGCAGCTGAACCTGTGCAACAGCGGGATCGCCGGCTGCTACGCGCAGGGGCGTTCGGTGGCGGAGGCGGCCGACCTGATCCGGTCCGTCCGCCCGGACGTGGTGACGCTCAACGAGATCTGCGCCGGCGACCTGCCCGACCTGCTCGTGCCCGCGCTGACCGCGGCCTGGCCGGGCGACCGGGTGTACTCGGTGTTCAACGCCGCCGTCCGGCGGGACACCGGCGGGCCGGTCCTGTGCGCCAACGGGCAGGAGTACGGCAACGCCGTGCTCGGCCGGGTCGCCGCCGGGCGGTTCGCGGGCGTCCGGGCGTGGCGCGGGACGTACGCGAGCCAGGACGGCGGGAACGAGCAGCGGACGTGGGCCTGCGCCCACGCCGTCGGCGACCACCTGGCCTGCACCACGCACCTGTCCGCCTCCAGCGAGGTGGTGGCGCTGGCCCAGTGCCGGGCGCTGCTGTTCGAGGTGGTGCCCGCGGTCCAGGCCGCCGAGGGGGTCGCGGGCAGGACGGTCGTCGGCGGCGACTTCAACCTCGAGTACGACCCGGCCGACCCCGAGAACGCCCAGAAGTGCGTCCCGGGCGGTTACGTGCGGAAAGGGGACTCGTCGGTGCAGCACGTCGTGTTCTCCGGGGACCTCGCGTTCGCCGGCAGCTCCCGGTACGGCCTGCGGTACACCGACCACCCTGGGTGGCTGGTGAAGCTGACGATGCCGTGAAACCGGTGTTTGAACCGCTCCGGAGGTGAAACTCCCAGCACCGGCAAGTAGTGTCGTCGGCACTCTCGGTGAGGGCGGAGGTCGGATGGCGGAGGCCAGGGGTTCGTCGATCCGGCTGCGCGTCCTCGACACCGTCACGGACGGAGCGCTCAAGCAGCTCGACCTCGACAAGGTCCTGGAAGTGCTGCTGCAGCGCTCGCGCGAGCTGTTCCGCGTCGACACCGTCACCGTGCTGCTGGTCGACCGCGGCGGGACGCAGCTCGTCGCCCGTGCCACCACGGGCCTCGAGGAGGAGGTCTTCCAGGGCGTGCGCGTGCCGATCGGCCGGGGGTTCGCCGGCCGGGTGGCGCAGCAACGCGAGGCCGTGCAGATCGAGCGGGTCGACCCGTCCACCGTGGTCAACCCCCTGCTCTGGGAGCACGGGCTGCGCGTGCTGCTCGGGGTGCCGATGATCGCCCAGGGCGAGCTGACCGGGGTGCTGCACGTCGGGAGCACGTCGGCCCGCCGGTTCACCGACGAGGAGGTCGACGCGCTGCAGCTCATCGCCGACCGGCTGGCGGTGGCCGTGTACGTGGACCGGACCCGGTCCGAACGGGCCGCCGCGGCGCTGCTGCAGGAGAGCCTGCTGCCGTCCCGGCTGCCCAGCACCCCGGGCTGGGAGCTGGCGGCCCGGTACGTCCCCGGCGCCGAGAGCGGTGTCGGCGGCGACTGGTACGACGTGTTCGAGCTGCCCGGCGAGCGCATCGGCCTGGTGATCGGGGACGTCGTCGGCAACGGGTTGCGCGCCGCCGTCGTCATGGGACGGCTGCGCAGCGCGTTGCGCGCCTACGCGCTCGAGTACCTCGACCCCGCGCAGGTGCTGGGCAAGCTCGACCGCAAGGCCAGCTACTTCGAGACCGCCACGATGGCCACCGTGGCGTACGCGATCATCGACACGGCGACCTGCCGCATGAGTCTCGCCGTCGCCGGGCACCTGCCGCCGGTCCTGGCCGTGCCGGGCGAGCCGGCCCGGTTCGTGCCGGTCCCGGTCGGGCCGCCGATCGGCTTCGACCTCGGCGTCAGCGGCCGCCGCGGCACCGGCGTCGACCTGCCGCCGGGGGCGCTGGTCGCGCTCTACACCGACGGCCTGGTGGAGCGGCGCGGGGAGGACCTCGACGCCGGGCTCGAACTGCTGCGCGGCACGGTCGGCCCGATGGGGCCCGAGGAGGCGTGCAGCCGGGTCATGGCGGCCATGGTCGGCGACCGGCCCGCGACCGACGACATCGCGCTCGTGGCGGTCCGGCACAGCGCCTGAGGCCGTGCCGGCCCCGGTCCCGGGGGTTTCGGCGCCGGGACACGTGCTCGATTCGCCCTCATCACCGGGGTGGCGGCATTACGGTGGTGATCGGCGGACGAGAGTGGCGTGAGAGGCAGGACCAGGCGTGACGTCGTGGACCGATGTGATCAACTATGTCCGGCTCCGGTACGAGGTGCTCGAGGAGACGGACAGCTGGCTGCGCTTCCGCCTCGACACGCCGGGGGAGCGGACCCAGCAGGTCTCGGTGCACCACCTGCCCGACCTCGACGGAGCGGCGTGGGTGGAGATCTCCTCGGCAGTCGGGCGCGCCGACGACCTCGACCTGCGCCGGTTCCTCGAGCTAACCGGTGCGGGGGAGGTCGGGGGCGCCGCGGTCGTCGACGGTGTCGCGCTGCTCAAGCACGTGGTGCCGCTCGTGGACCTGAGCGTCAAGGAGGAGTTCGAGCGCCCGCTCACGCTGCTGGTGGGGCGGGCCGACTCGATCGAGCACGAGCTGACGCAGAAGGACCAGTTCTAGGTGCTGCCCGGAGGGTCGTGAACGCGACCCTCCGGGAGTCGGCCTGGTGAGGTGGCCACGAACCCGGTGAGGTTCGTGGTCTCCGCTCTAGTTCCCGGTCAGCAGCTCCAGCATGTCCGGCAGGTCGAAGAACCGCGCCACGTCGAGCGCGGACTTCGGCCCGAGCGCGGGATCGGCGCCCGCCTCCAGCAGGAGGGTGACGACCCGCTCGGAGCGGCGGAAGACCGCCGCCGCGAGCGCGGTCTGACCGCGGTCGTTGACCCTGCCGGTGTCGGCCCCGCGCTCGAGCAGCGCCGCCACGGTGTCCGGGTGGACGTGGTAGGCGGCGAGGACGAGCAGGGTGTCGCCGGAGCCGTTGGTGAGGTTCACCGGGATGCCCGCGTCGAGCGCCTCGGCCAGCGCGGCGGTGTCGCCGGAGCGGGCCAGGTCGAACATCGAGCGCAGGACGGCGAGGTCGTCCTCCGACAACCCTTCCCGGGGGAGCGTCACGGCCCGGCCCTCAGGCGATGGTCGCCGGGAAGCGGTCCCACACGCGGTGGGCGCCCAGCAACGTCATCAGCTCGGTGAACACCTTCGACGCGTCGTCGCCGGTCACGACGCCGAGCCCGGCGCAGCCGGAGGCCTCCAGGGCGGCACGGCCGGTGCCCCACGCGCCGATGGCCTTGGCGTGCCGGAAGCACTCCTGGACCATCAGCACGACCCTGGGGTCGACCGCCGCGCCCGGTGCGCCCGCCTTCGCGTCCCTGGCCGCCACGGCGTCCGGGCCGGGCGGCGGGCTGCCCGCGAGCAGCAGCGCGTCGAACTCGACGGACCGCGCCGTGAGGAACGTCCGCTGCGCCACCAGGCCGCTGTCGCCGATCGGCCCACCGGTCGGGGCGATCAGCAGCGGCACCATGCCCCCGGCGAGGATCGTCTCGCGGACCGTGCGGACGCCGTCGAGGTCGGTGGGGTCGACCACGATGCCGATCAGGCGCCCGTCGGTGGGCCAGGTCTGCCCGAGCTGCGAGAGCGCGGGGCTCGGCGTGACCTTCCTCGGCCGCACCGAGGGTGCCGGCGCGGGCAGGCCGAGGCCGGCCGCGACCTCGGCGCACAGCGTCGCGTCGACGTTCGCGAGCACCTGCAGCTGCCGTTCCTTGATCGCCTGCTCGTAGACCTTGCCGAGCTCGAAGGTGAACGCGCGCACGACGTGTTCCTTCTCCACCGGCGTCAGGCTCAGCCAGAACAGCCGCGGCTGCGAGTAGTGGTCGGAGAACGACGCCGGCGCCTCGCGCACCTTCACCGCCTTCGGCAGCGGCTGCGCCACCTCGACGAACGGCCGGTTCTCCGCCGTGGCCTCGAACGGGTTGCCGCCGTCGAGCGAGTTCGGCTTGTAGGGCGCCACGCCCGCGTGCACGGCGTGCTGGTGGAACCCGTCGCGCAGCATGTCGTTGACCGGCACGTGCGGGCGGTTGATCGGGATCTGGTTGAAGTTCGGCCCGGCGAGCCTCGACAGCTGCGTGTCGAGGTAGGAGAACAGCCGCGACTGGAACAGCGGGTCGTCGGTCACGTCGATGCCCGGCACCAGGTTGCCGAGGTGGAACGCGACCTGCTCGGTCTCCGCGAAGTAGTTCGTGGTGTTGCGGTTCAGCGTCAGCATGCCGACCGGCTGCACCGGCGCGAGCTCCTCCGGCACGATCTTCGTCGGGTCGAGCAGGTCGATGCCCTCGAACGTCTGCCGCGGCGTGTCCGGGAAGATCTGCAGGCCGAGCTCCCACTGCGGGTACGCGCCGGACTCGATGGCGTCGGCGAGGTCGCGGCGGTGGAAGTCGGGGTCGATGCCGTTGATCATCTGCGCCTCCTCCCACGCCAGGGAGTGCACGCCGAGCTTGGGCTTCCAGTGGAACTTCGCGAGAGCGGTCTCACCGTCCGCGTTGACCAGCCGGAACGTGTGGACGCCGAAGCCCTCCATCGTCCGGTACGAGCGCGGGATGCCGCGGTCGGACATGTTCCACAGGACGTGGTGCGTGGCTTCGGTGTGCAGGGACACGAAGTCCCAGAACGTGTCGTGCGCGCTCTGCGCCTGCGGGATCTCCCGGTCGGGGTGCGGCTTGCCGGCGTGGATGACGTCGGGGAACTTGATCCCGTCCTGGATGAAGAAGACCGGGATGTTGTTGCCCACCAGGTCGAAGTTGCCCTCCTGGGTGTAGAACTTCGTCGCGAACCCGCGGGTGTCGCGGACGGTGTCGGCCGACCCGCGCGACCCGAGGACGGTCGAGAACCGCACGAACACCGGGGTTTCCACGCCGTCGCCGAGGAACCCGGCCGTGCAGACGTTGGCAGCCGTGCCGTAGCCGACGAAAACTCCGTGCGCGCCATAGCCGCGTGCGTGCACCACGCGCTCCGGAATGCGCTCGTGGTCGAAGTGCATGACCTTCTCGCGCAGGTGGTGGTCCTGCAACAGCGTCGGGCCGCGTTCGCCCGCCTTCAGCGAGTGGTCGGTGTCGCGCAGCCGCGCGCCGGCCGAGGTCGTGAGGAACTCGCCCTGCTGTCCTGCCGACAACTTCGGTGCGCCGGTCGGGGCGCCCGTGGGCGACACCGTCTCCGGTCCGTCCTGATCGTGCTTGGGCGGCAACGGCGCCCGCGGTTCGGTGGGCTCTTCGAGCGCGGGAGGCTCGCTGCCCGGAGCGCCGGGGATCGGCGGGTTCACCAGGTCGGTGACCTTGTCCACCGCCTTCTCGAGCGCTGCCTTCACGAGCTTGCCCGGCTTGTGGGTCGCCACTGCATCCTCCTCGGACGGGAACGTCTGCCTGGCTGTACCCGCGCTTTCGGGGGATATGCCTTGTGGTTGCGGGAGTTTCCACGTGTCGTGGCCACCACCGCGGGTACTCGGCCGACGTTCACCCCGGTTCCAGGAGGACTCATGCCGTTCGCGCTGACCCGCCTGCTGGGCGCGGCGACCGCCGCGTACAGCGGCACGATCGTCGTCGCCCCGCAGGTGCTCGCGAAGCCCTGCGGGTTCACCACCGCCACGGGCGGCACACCGCAGCCGGTGCGGACGCTGATCGGCGCGATCGGCGCGCGGGACGCGGCCATCGGGGCGGCGATGATGTTCGCCCCGCCCGGACCCGCGCTGCGGACGGCGGTGTCCGCGCGCGTCGCGGCGGACGCCTCGGACGCGCTCGTGTTCGGGCTGACGCTGCCCGATCCGAAGGCGCGCAGGAAGGTGGTGGCGTTCGCGTTTCGCGTTGTTCTGGGCGGCGCTGTGCGCGGTGTCGCTGCGCTGGGGCTGAGCCGCTGGGGCTGAGCCGCTGGGGCTGAGCCGCCTGGGGCTGAGCCGCTGGGGCTGAGCCGCTGGGGCTGAGCCGCTGGGGCCGAGTCGCCGGGGCCGAGTCGCCGGGGGGCTGGTTGTCTGAGCGCTGGACGGCTCGCGCGGCGCGTTCGGAAGGTCGGCGAGCGCCGGAACCACCCGGCCGCCGCCGGGCGTCGGTGGCCTCAGCGTCGCGCGGCCCGCGCC
>NZ_JBHXCW010000110.1:0-24555 GCF_042725365.1 Lentzea sp. NPDC060358
GTCCCACCCCCAACGCCCCCCGCCGCCCCGGTGGGCGCGGGCGCGGCCCGCCGTCAAGCTGCCGCAGCGCGGTCACTTCGCGGAGCGCCAGGCGAGCGAGTTCGAGACGTCCGTCTCGCGGTACGCAACGGCGTCCGGCACGTACACGACCGGCAACGACATGTCCTTCGTCTCGTACGTCATTTCGCTCCTCCTGCCCACTCGACCGTGGCATTGGGTCCCGCGAGCGGCAGCATGCTGGTGTCCAACCCGAACAGCGCGGCTGGCGTCATGTCTGTCGACAGGGGCGCGGGGCTGAGCCATGTGAGGCCACCATCGGCGTCGCCGACCTGAAATCCGTTCATAGGCTCGATGATCACCCGCTCCGAACGCCCCACCAGTCCGCCACGCCGCGCGTAGCCGCAGCTCAGAGGTAACGGACGGCTGCCTTGCTGCGACTCCAGAACATGGCCAGAAACCGCGTGGTCGAACTGGCAGAGTCGGCCGCCTCACTCATCGCCACCGCGGTCGTGATCGCGGCTGTGGTCTGGTTCCTCGGCTGGCGGGATACGGACGAGCCCCGATCCAGGCCGATCGATGCCGACACCTCCGGGTACGAGCAACGCCAGCGCGACAGCTATCAGCAGTACCTGATCGACGAGGGCAAGTTGCGTGAGCAGGAACGCCAGCAGGAGCTGGAGGACGCGCGCGACGAGGGCTACGAGAGCGGCTACGACGAGGGGTTCGAGGACAGCGACATGGACGGCTACTCGCCGGACGGTCCGTAGGGCGCCACGTCATCCAGTTCGCGCAGTGCGTCTCGCAGCTGCGCATCGGCGGCAAGCCGCTCTCGCACTCGACGGCGACCGGCGCGAGCCGCGGCACGCACGAGTTGTCGGCCGGCCAGCTCCGCCAGCTCGGCATCGGACGGCGACAGCTCGGGCCACAAGGCGCGCAGCTTGCGTCCTCGTTCACGCATCGAACTGCCCGGCGACGAGCAGTCCGAACACGTACGAGCTGAAGTCATCGCCGTCCACTACAGGCACCGCGTCCTGCGCGGCCAGCTCGGCGACGAGCCGCGCACGCTGTTGGTGCTTCTTCTTCGAGAAATCGCGCAGGCTCGAACCCGCAACGACCTCCAAGCGCACGTGCAACGCGACGATCGCCCGTTGATCCCGTCCCGCGCACAGCGCCTTCGCCAAGCGCCACAGCACATTCGACGTCGGCCGCTGTACGCCGCGCTCCAGGCGGCGGATGGTCGAGATCGAGACGCCGGAGCGCTCGGCGAGCGCCGGGATGTCGAGGCCTGCCCGAGTGCGTTCCACGGCGAGAAACGGTCCAAGCGTGGCGGCAAGCCGGTCGCGTTCGGCGCCGACGACGACGCCAGGCTTGGGCGTGGCAGAGGGGTCGCGGGGCGTACCGCGCGCGTGCGGTGCGCTCGTGTCGGTCATGAGTTCAGCGTGCGGTTCATCAGCGAAGGTCTGCACGAGGCGCGCCGAGCAGCAGACCTGTAGCTAGCATTTCCGGATGCTTGAGGAGTCGCCAAACACGCAAGACACCCAGCCGCGTCTTGACGCAGATGCGTTTACCTGTCCTCGATGTGGCGCGTTCGCCCACCAGCGGTGGTGGGCACTTGATGCCAGCGAGTGGCGGGAGGGCTCCGAACCTCAACGGCGAGTCCAAGCGGACTGGATCTGGAGCAAAGCAATCTGTTCTCGATGCGACAAGCCATCCGTTTGGCGCCACGATCAGTTGATCTACCCGCAAGCCCGCCTCGGCCCGAAGCCACACGAGAACATGCCCGATGATGTGCGGGAACTCTACGAGGAGGCACGCACAGTTGCCGCAGTCTCTCGGCGCGCTGGCGCAGCGCTGGCACGTGCCACGGTCGAGCGCTTGATCAAGACCCTTGACCCCGACGCTCCCAAGAGCGCCATGCTCGACAAGCGCATCGAGCGCATCCGACCAAGACTGACGCCGCAGACCGCGCAGCTTCTCGACGTCCTTCGCGTCACCGGCAATGGGGCGCTGCACGTTGACGACGACCCTGGCGAACTTGTCGTGATGGCCCTCGATGACGAGGAGGGACCCGCACTGCTGGAGCTGTTGCTGGAGACCGCAAACGACTTGGTCGAGGAGATGATCGCGCGGCCGGCCACCGTCGGGGGGCTGTGGAACAAGCTTCCGGAGGGCATCCGCAACCGGATCATCGGCGCGGGCGCGAACCCACAAGCCGACGCGACCTGATTGCCAGACCATCGCGTTCCGCACGATAGCGTCAGGCTGGCCCCGTATGCGGAACGCGATGGTCAGCGGACGTGCCGCCGCGCCACCTCCACGAACGCCCGCACCTTCTCCTCCATCGCGTCTGCGGCCTTCCGCACGGCGAGCGGCAGCGTGTACCGATCGAACGCGGGTGCGCCCTCAACATCGAACCGCACCTTGCCCAGTTCGCGATCCGCCTCGCGTACGGTCCGGGCGCAGGCGGCCAGCTTGTCCGGGCCGGACAGGTCGAGCAGGCCGACAACCTGCCGGATCTCGTTGCGCGCCGAGTAGTAGTCGTTCTCGATCGAGAACTCCTCGGACGCGTCCGCGACCTCGGCCCCCAGCGTCCGCCGCCGGTGCAGAGTGTTCAGCCGGATCAACGCCGAGCGGGCCGTGGTCGCAGCCTCTACCAGCCGGGCGCACCGCTCAGCCCGTTCCTGTCGAGACCGGGCACGAGCGGCGAACAGGGCCTTGACGGGCTCCAGCATCACGCCCAGCGCGACACCGCCGAGAGCGAACAGGCCGGTGATCAGTGGGGTCAGCATCAGACGGCCAGTTTGCGGGCGACCGTTGCGAACTCGTGCAAGACGTTCTCCAGGCCGCGGCTGACTTCGAGTACCGCTTTCGGGGGCCGATCCTTGTCGAGGAAGTCCCCGTCATCACCCGCAAACCGTGCGAAGCGAAGCGCCCGTTCGGCCTCCCACACCTTCATTGCGGACTCGACCAACTTGTCCGGGCCGCTCAGCCGAAGCAGGATCACCGTCTGCCGAAACTCTTTACGGGCCAACCGATACAGCCTGAGCAGCTCGTCCTCACGAGCCATGTCCGTTTCTCCTCCGGCCGCAACCCTGCGGTGTTCAAGGTTAAGCGCCAACACGCCCGCGCGGCAGTTCATCGCCGTCTCGATCAGCGTCGCGCATCGCGCAGCCCGCTCCTCGCGGACCCGTGCACGTCTTGCCGCACCAAGCTTGAGCGGTTCGACAAGGGCACCCACGGTCACGCCGCCGAGGGCGGCAACCGCGGCGATCAGGGCCGGCCAAACGGTGTTCATGCCGAAGGAGTCCGCAGGGTCGGCGTCGGTGTTACTTCAGCGCTTTCATGCCACGGCAACAGGAATCGTCGACTGGTGTGATGCCCTCGTGAGGTAACGGGTTCGTCGACAGCCCCGATTTCGCCCACATGCGCTCGCGTCAGACCATGCTCGGCATCGCAGTAGCCCTCGCGGCCGGATCGGCCGGCTGCTCGTCGCCGACCCCGGGAACGCCACTGCCCGCACCAGCGCCCGTGACCGTCGTGTCCACGGTGACCGTGACGCCCGTGCCCACGCGCCGCAAGGTCTTCGTCGCGGACGCTGTCGAGCGCGGCGTGATCCAGATCCTCAAGGACGAGTACAAGTTCTCGGACGTCGGCGAGGCGGTGTGCCCGGAGGACCAGACGGTCGCGCCCGGCAATTCGTTCGTCTGCGTCGTGACGGTCAGCGGTGTCGACAAGTCGGTGAAGGTCGTCGTGAAGTCGTCCGAGGGGAGCTACGAGGTCGGCCAGCCGCGGTGATCGGGTGTCGCTCCGCCAGCCGAACGGGACGCCGTCAAAGACCAACTCGTCGAAGATGGGCACATGACCACAAACGAAGACCAACAGCGGCTGGCTCGCCAGCGCGCGACCCGCGAGATGCTGGCGGCCGACGTCTACGCCGGTGCGCTCACGAACACCTTCCGCGGAACACGGCACGAAGCAGAAGCGGTCAGGCTCGCACGGTTGGTCGCCGACTCCGCCGTGGACGCCGCCATCCTTCGTCGGGGGGCTCATCGAAGCCCAGGCGCGACGAGGGCCGCTGACGAGGCTCAGCAGGTTGCGCAGTTGGAGCGGCAACGCGCCGATGAAGCCGTTGAGCGCTGGTTTGCCGAAGACGACGCAACCGACTGACGAGCTGTCAACGTAATCCACAGGCGTGGCAACGGCGCTGGCCAGAGGGTGGGCAGAACTGCAAGGACCCCACACATGAGATGAGAGAGAGATCATTAATAGAGGGCCCACGAAGGCCACCCGTATACGCACCCCTTGCACTTCTGCCCACCCCGTGGGCAGCAAGAAGCCCCGTTGCCGGTCGCGGCAACGGGGCTTCAGAGGCGATGGGCGGCTACTCGGTGACGCGGATCGGCGCGAGAACCACCCGCCGAACCTCATCCGCATACTCCGGCGAGAGTCGCCACGTGCCCGTGTCGACCTCGAACGGGTTGTGCGCGCCGACCGCCTCGACCACACCGCCTCCGACGACGGCCAGCTCCTCCAGGACCCGCCGCACGACGCGGCGGTCCAAACCGACTGCCCGCGCGAGCGGCGCGAGCTGCGTGGCCCCGGCGTGGCCCTTGTCCTCGTCGCGCCACTCGATCGCGGCCAGCCCCGCCAGACACCGAAACCGCTTGGCGGGCATCGAGTCCAGGGCCGCGCGCCGTGCCAGCGCGATCACCTCGTCCTCGGTGAACCCGAGGGCGGTCAGCCCGTGCGCGAGGGTCACGAGCTGCTTGAGCAGACGCCCGGCTCCCTCCACAGAGGCCTCGCCGACGATCTCCATCTGGCCGACCGCAGACCGGGGAACGCTCGCTCGGCCGAGCCGGGCCACCTCATCGACTTCCTCGATCGCGTCCAGCACCTGATCGGATAGCGCCACCTGGCGGTGGGCGGCTTGACCGGCGCGCACGAACTCGGCGGCGAGTTCTGCCGCTTCGGCACGCGCCCCGTTGTTGCGGTCACGAGCCTTCCTGGCCGCCGCGCGCTGGTCAGCGCGACTGGCATCGGGCACCCGCACGTAGAGCCAGCGCTCCCCGAGCGCCTGGTGGAACGCGAGCTGACGATCAATCTCGCTGGTGACTGCGCTGATGATCGTCAGCCTGCCCTGCCACCGGAGCTGACCGGGTGCGTTGCCGCCGGGCGCCTGCACGTCACGGGTGACCTCCCCGTCGAAGACCCTGCGCAGCAGGGCAAACACCTCGTCACGGCCGCCTCGCTGCGCGCCCGCGAGCAGCGTCGAGAAGTCGCCGAAGGTCACGACGCCGCGCGTCACGCGGGTCAGCAGGCCCACCGGCTTCGGCACCTTGCCTTTCGCCCACGTGAGCAGGCCTCCCGGGGTGATCTCGTCCAGCGACTCGGCCTGGACCTCCTTGAGCAGCTTGATCGCCTCGGTCTTGCCCGAGCTGGACGCGCCGACAACCTGCACCCACACCGGTTCCTGGTTGTCGTCGTCCACGGCGGTGACGGCCGCGCCGAGCGCGATCCAGAACGGCGCGAAGTCGTTGACGTGCAACCACTTTCGCAGTGCGGTGACCAGTTCGCGACGCAGCTCCGCCGGGTCGCCGACCGGGACCACCGCGATCCCGGCGGCCTCGGTCTCGTCGGTGCTCGACGTGATGCCGAAGAACTCGCGCGCCTCGACCTCGGTCGCGCCGTTGGCCTCCATGTACGCCGAGATCTCGACGGACGTCACGCGGAAGCCGTTCGGGTTCTCGCGTTCGGGCGGCGGCCACGGCGTGCGGGGCACCTGCATTCCCGCTCCCAGCCCGGATCGGATTGCGCTGGCCGCGCGGTCGTCTGGGTGGTTGCCCAGCCGTGCGGCGTCGGTGAGCGCGGTCTCGGCTTCGGTCTCCGTGAGCGCGCCGACTGCGACGAGCTGCCCGAGGGCGAATGCGGCCTTGTTGATGCCGTTGTTCTGCGTGCCATCCAGAGCGTTGACGATCGCGCTGCACTCCGCCTCGACGGCCCTGCGCACGTATGCGGAGAGCCGATCGTCATTGCCCACGATGGGCAGCCGCGTCACGCTGGCAGCGGCCTCAGGCGCTTTGGCCGGCAAAGGCGCTGGGACGTCCAGCAGGTCGAGCAGCCAGTCCGGCGCCTCGGCCAGCGGCGCGTCCACGGCCAGCGCGTAGCCGCCCTTGGTGCTGACAGACGGTGGCGCGACGACCTGTCCGCCCGCGCCTCGGGTGTCGAGGCCCGGCCCGAGCTTGCCCGCGCTGCTGCGCCACTCGCGGCCATCACGCCGTGTGCGCTGCGGCCAGCGAAAGCAGTAGTGCATGCCCCCGCTGCCGGTGACCACTGTCCGCGTGACGGGCAGCGGCCCGTACATGTCCTCTAGCGCGGTCAGCGTCGCGTCCCCGCCGTGGTCTGGGTCGACGTCGAGCACGAAGAGGTCCGACTCGGGGCCGGTCGCGATTCCGACTCCGGAGGACGGCGTCGCCGTCCACCAGGCGACGAGCTGGCTCGCGTCGGTCGTCGCGATGTCCTGCCATTGACGCAGCCGGGGGTGCTTTCCCTCAGACCCGCATGCCCGACCGCACGAGCACACTCCATCGTCGCCAACGTGGTGCAGTGGAAGAACTCTCCAGCCGCGCGCGGCATAGTCCAGAGCGGCCTGAAGCCGCTCGTTGCCGCCTGTCGCGAGTGCTGCGCTCATCGCGCGTCCTCCGCGTGCGCGGCCAGAACAGCCTGCCCGCGCAACGCCAGCGCGACATCCCGCGCCACCTCGGCCGGGACCACCCTGTTCTCCCCGAGCACCTTGTCTTTGCGGCCGATCGCAGCGACCAGTTCGGGCGTGATCTCGACCGCCGAGCCCGCGAACGGCACCGGTCGGCCATCGCCGTCGAGCGTCGGCCGCCAGTAGATGAACTCGAAGTGGTTGAGAAGCTGCTCGGACTCATAACGGCGCCGCAGGTCGGCGCGTTCGGATACCATTCAGGGGCCCATTCCGGATACCCGCCCTTTTGTTAACCGAGCTGTCTCGGCTAGCATCGGGGCAAGGTTCCTGTCGTCACGTGGCTGAAACCTTCGAACCCCGCTCCCCCGACGTTCACAGCGCCGGGACCCGGAGCGGGGTTTTCGCTTCTTACGCGGCGCTATTTCCGTTCGCCGCCTCGTACTCGGCCAGCAGCCGACGCGCGAGGGCCGCGCGCGCCTGAGCAGCACGGCTGGCCTTGGTCGCCGCCTCTCGCCGTTGCTCGACAGTGGTCCCGGCCCAGCGGGCGCGTCCCGCCTTCGCACGCTTTGCGCGCAGCTCGTCACGATCCATTGCCTTCTCCGTTCGCGCGGTGAATAACGAAAACCTATGGCGAAATCTGCTGGAAGTCGAGCATATCCAGCAATGTTCGGGAGTCAGGTTTAATCGGTTCGTCAAGTCCACGGAAAGCCGCAGGTCAAAAGAATCGCGCCGTATTGACTCGGTTAGTCAAAGAGCCGCGCCCCGACCTCAGGGCCGGGGCGTCGGTCCTCAGGAGCGCCGCCAGCGTCTCGGCGGAGGCTCCGGCACCGGCCGCTCGTTCACGGCAGGAGCCTCATCGGCGTCGAGTGCCGAGAGCTGTCGAAGAAGATCCGCCCGACGCTGCGCGAGGTCGGCATCTCGTGCACGACCTCGACGGTCGTCGTCGGCACGCGCCTCGTCCGCGACGGCCTCGCGCTCGGCTTCGGCACGCGCGTGACGCACGACGATCGCGAACGCCTCATCCAGGTCAGCCGCGGTGGGCTCGATGCCGAGCTGGCCGGCCACGTCCGTGCGCCGCAGCACTGCACGGACAGTCGGGACGTTGACCTGCACGTTGTTGCCGTCGCGACGGCCGTGGAGGCTGCCGTCCGGGCCGATGCCGACAGGTGAGAACCAGTCCTCGACGAGGCTCGCGAGCGTCATGGCGAACGGCGTCACGGACGCGCGGCCCGCGATCCGCTCGACGTCCTGGCGGAACTCGTGGTCCGATTCGGGGCCGCCGAAGTAGTCCGGCCGGGATCCGCCTTCGATCAGGTTCCCGCGCGACGTCACGGCCTGCTGGTTCGCTCCGAAGAGGCTCACGCGGCACCGCCATCAATCTCGAAGCCAGTCTGAGGCGCAGCATCCGCACGCGAGACGGCTTCTTGCGCCTCGCGTGCCTTGCGACGGGCGGTGACAGACTTGAGGGTCAGGCGAGTGAAGTACGCCCGGCGGGCAGCCTCCGCACGGCGTACGCGTTCGGGTTCAGGAAGCTCTCGCTGGGGATCGACCTCGTCCTCGAAGCGACGGTCGAATGCCGCACGCGCTACTGCGGTGGACTCCGTGCCGTCGGACGTGCGTGACCACCGCGTGTGGGCCGCGAGCCGGGCCTTCAAGGCCCGCTCGACAGGTGATAGCGCCATGGAAATTCCGTTCTACTAGCCGAATTTTCGGCACCGCAGGGCCTGAAGCCGCACCCTTGGGCGCGTGGCCAGACGAGCGTGGAACGGAACGACCCCATCGTACCCGAGCGCTGTGCTCACACCAATCAACAACCTTGACGCTCCACTCCAGACTGGAGCGAGAAATCGATGCGGCACAAAGTCTTTCAGAGTCGATCACCGAGGCCGAGGCGCTTGTGGGCGGCACGCGCACGCTCCTCGGCGGCGGACGCGCCGTAGCGGTCCAGCATTGCCTCGCTCGTCCAACCGGCCAAGCGCATCAGGTCTCGCTCTTGCCCGCCAGCCGCAAGCCACGAGTGCGCCCAGGAGTGCCGGAAGCGATGTGCGTGAAGGTTTGCGACCCCCGCCTCCTTCGCCCGCACCTCCAACATATTCGCCAGCCCGTCCGTCGTGAAGCCGCCGCGCTGGCCGAGCCAGAGCGCTTCGGTATTCGCGTGGCGATGCGTCCTGCGAATGCGGACGTACCGGTCCAGCGCTCGCGCGGTCTTCGATCCGAACGGCACGACGCGCGGCCGACTTCCCTTACCGATCACGAAAAGCACCTCGTGGTCGTCCAAGTCCACGTCTTCGACTCTCAGTCGCGCGCACTCAGAAATCCTCAACCCACAGTCGAACAAGACACGCAAGATCGCGTTGTCGCGACGATCCACAAAGGATGCTCCGGAGCACGTCTTCAACAGCCGAGTCATCTCGTCGTCAGTGAGGATCGGCACGGGCTTCGACGGAGCCACCGGCTGTTCCAATCCAGCCATCGGATCAGCCGGAATCTCACCCTCTGCCGCTGCCCAACGAGTGAAGCGTCGCATGCCTTTGTGCCGTGTCAGCACGGTCTGCGCACTGTGCTTCGCGTGCAGCGTCTCGAACCACGCGATGAGCGTGTGCTTCGTCAACGCATCCGCGTCCGGACGGCGCCCCTCTTGCTCCAGCCACTCCGAAAAGAACCGGATCGCCTGGCCGTAGATCACGAGCGTGCGCTCCGCCTTCCCTGCGGCGCGAAGCTCGCGCCGAAACGAGGCAGCAAGGTCAGCAAGAAGCTCAGCCATTGACATAGGTTATCCGGCGAGTTGACGCTATGCTAGATCATGCAGGACGTGAGTTCGACGAGTTTCCCAGCTCTAACGCTTCTTCCGAGAGGGTTGAACCCTCAACGGCTCTCCCGGCATCTTCGGGTAGTCCGGCGGGTAGGGCATCTCACCGCGCGGATCGGCCGCGTACCACTCCAGCAGCTTCTCGATCCCGAACGCCTCCGAGTCGAGCGCCGCGTGCGGGTCCCCGCGCTCGGCCAGGTAGGCGGGCACGGTCAGCACGTCGAAGTCGTCGGGGTCCACAGTGGACAGCTCGTCCCACGTCACCGGGGTCGACACGGTCGCGCGGGGCGTGCCGCGCACCGACCAGGCCGAGGCGATCGTGCGGTCGCGCGCGGCCTGGTTGAAGTCGATGAACACGCGCTCGCCGCGTTCTTCCTTCCACCACGCCGAAGTCGCGAGCGCCGGCGCGCGCTTCTCCACCTCGCGGGCGAGGGCGATCACGGCGTGCCGGACGTCGACGAAGTCCCACTCCGGCCGGATCCGCACGGCCACGTGGACGCCGCGGCCGCCCGAGGTCTTCGGGTAGCCGGTCAGGCCGGCGTCGGCGAGCACCTCGCGCAGCACGAGGGCGACGCGGGCGGCGTCGGAGAAGTCCGTGCCCGGCTGCGGGTCCAGGTCGATGCGCAGCTCGTCGGGGTGGTCCACGTCCGGGCGGCGCACCGGCCACGGGTGGAAGTCGAACGTGCCCAGGTTCGCGGCCCACACGACGACGGCCTCCGACGTCGGGCAGATCTCGTCGGCGGGCCGGCCGGACGGGAACCGCACCTGCACCGTCTCGACGTACTCGGGGGCGCCCTTGGGCACGCGCTTCTGGTAGAACGCCTCGCCCTCGACGCCGTCGACGAACCGCTTCAGCACCACCGGGCGGTCGCGCAGCACGGTCAGCAGGACCGGCGCGACCGTGCGGTAGTACTCGACCACCTGGCCCTTGGTGATGCCGCGCGCGGGGAAGTACGGCTTGTCCGGGTTGGACACCCGCACCAACCGGTCACCGACCTCGAGCTCGATCGCCTTCGACTTCGCAGCAGCCACGGCTGCACCCTAGAGCCCCTTCACGAACGCCGCGAGCGTGAGCTCGAAGCTGTCGCGGTCGAGCTCGCGGGCCACGCCGGGCAGCAGGTGGGCGCGGTCGAGGTGCGGGTAGCGGTCCGAGTAGTCGGCGGGATCGGCGGAGAAGCCGCTCGAGAACGAGCTCAGCGCCGAGCCGAACACGATGAACATCAGGCCCGCGGCGATCATCGTCGCCTCGCGGCGGGACCAGCCCGCGTCGACCAGGGCACCGTGCAGGATGTCGAGCCGGCGCAGGGACTCGTCGCGCCCGGCGGGGCCGTAGGCGAGGAACGGCACGATGTTCGGGTGTGACGACAGCGCCGCACGGTACGAGCGCGCGCATCGGAGCAGGCCCTCCCGCCAGTCGACGGTGAAGCCCGAGACGTCGACGGACGCCAGGATCGTCGACGCGATGTCGTTCAGCAGCTGGTCCTTGGTGCGGACGTGCCCGTAGAGCGACGCGGCCTGCACGCCCAGCTCGGCGGCGAGCTTGCGCATGGACAGGCCGTCGAGGCCGTCGCGGTCGATGACGGCCAGGGCCACCGACCTGATGCGGTCGGCGCTCAGCAGAGGGGTGCTCGGCCGGGGCATGTGGGTTAACCTAACACTGTTCGGTTAATCGGGAGGGGTCGTGGATCTGACGCTTTCGGACGAACACCGGCAGCTCAGGGAGCTGGCCCGGCGGTTCACCGACGAACGCATCGTCCCGCACGCCGTGCGGTGGGACCGCGAGGAGGCCATCGACCGGGACCTCGTGCCCGCGCTCGGCGAGGTCGGGTTCCTCGGCCTGGGCGTCGACGAGGCCGACGGCGGGTCGGGCGGCGACAACCTCGCCTACTGCCTGGTGCTCGAGGAGGTGGCCCGCGGCGACAGCGCCGTCCGGGGCATCATCTCCGTCTCGCTCGGGCTGGTCGCGAAGTCGATCGCGCAGCACGGCACCGAGGAGCAGAAGCAGCGCTGGCTGCCCGGCCTGACCAGCGGCGCGCAGGTGGGCTGCTTCGCCCTCACCGAGCCCGGCACCGGCAGCGACGCGGGCAGCCTCGTCACCACAGCCACCAGAACGGACGGCGGCTACCGCATCACCGGCCGCAAGGTCTTCATCACCAACGGCACGTGGGCCGACGTCGCGCTCGTGTTCGCCCGTACCGGCGGACCGGGCCCGAAGGGCATCAGCGCGTTCCTCGTGCCCACGGACACGCCCGGCTTCACCGCCACCGAGATCAAGGGCAAGCTCGGCATGCGCGGGCAGGCCACCGCGGAGATCGCGCTCGACGACGTCGAGGTGCCCGACGACGCCCTGCTCAGCGAGGAGGGCTTCAAGCTCGCGATGGGCGCCCTCGACAAGGGCCGGATGTCCGTCGCGGCGGGCTGCGTGGGCGCCGCGCGAGGGGCCCTCGAGGCCGCCCTGCGGTACGCGAAGGAACGCGAGCAGTTCGGCAAGCCCATCGCGGGCTTCCAGCTCGTGCAGGAGCTCCTCGCGGACATGGCCGTCGAGACCGACGACGCGCGCCTGCTCACGTGGCGCGTCGCCGACCTCGCGGACCGCGGGCAGCCGATCAGCACCGAGGCGTCCATGGCGAAGCTCTTCGCCAGCGAGGCCGCGGTCCGGGTCGCCAACAACGCCATCCAGGTCTTCGGCGGCTACGGCTACATCGACGAGTACCCGGTGGGCAAGTACCTCCGGGACGCCCGCGTCACCACCCTCTACGAGGGCACCAGCCAGATCCAGAAACTGCTCATCGGCCGCGCGCTCACGGGCGTGAACGCGTTCATCTGAGAGGAAAGCAATGGACTTCACGCTCGACGAGGAGCAGAAGGAGATCCGCGACTGGGTGCGGACCTTCGTGCGCAAGGAGATCGTCCCGCTGGAGCCCGAGGTCCTGCGCCGCGAGCGCGCGGGTCAGCCGGGGCTCACCAAGGAAGAGCTCAAGGCGTTGCAGGACAAAGCGAAGCAGGCCGGGTTCTTCGGCGTGCTGACGCCGCAGGAGTACGGCGGCATGGGCCTGGGCGGCGTGATGGCGGCGCTGATCGAGGCCGAGCTCGGCCGCAGCTTCGTGCCGTTCCGGTTCGGCGGCTACGCGGACAACATCCTGTTCCACGGCAACGAGGAGCAGAAGCAGCGCTACCTGCTGCCGACGATCTCCGGCGAACGGGTGTCGTGCTTCGCGATCACCGAGCCCGGCGCCGGCAGTGACGCCAAGGCCATCCGCACGACCGCCGTCCGCGACGGCGACGAGTGGGTCATCAACGGCGAGAAGACGTTCATCACGCAGGGCAACGAGGCCGACTTCGTGATGGTGTTCGCCGTGACGGACAAGGAGAAGGGCGCCGACGGCGGCGTCACGTGCTTCCTCGTCGACCGCGACATGGGCTGGAAGTCCGAGCCCATCCCGACGATGGGCCAGTGGGGCCCGGCGGCGCTGGTGTTCGACAACGTCCGCGTGCCGCACGAGAACATCCTCGGCGAGGAGGGCAAGGGCTTCAACCTCGCCATGCAGTGGATCGGCCAGGGCCGCTACCTGCTGCCCGCCCGTGCGCTCGGCAGCGTCGAGCGCCTGGTCGAGATGGCGATCGAGCAGGCCAAGAACCGCGTCACGTTCGGCCAGCCCATCGCCGAGTACCAGGCCATCCAGTGGATGATCGCCGACTCCGCGGTCGAGATCGAGGCGCTGCGCTGGCTCGTGCTGCACGCCGCGTGGCTCGTCGAGCAGCAGCAGGACTCGCGGCAGGCGCAGTCGATCGCGAAGCTCTACGGCGGCGTCAAAGCCAACGAGATCGTCGACCGCGTGCTCCAGATCCACGGCGGCATGGGCTACACCCGCGAGCTGCCGGTCGAGCGCTGGTACCGCGAGCTGCGGCTGCTGCGCATCTACGAGGGCACCGACGAGATCCAGCGCCGCACCATCGCCCGCAACCTGCTCAAGGGCCACGCCAGCGTGCGCGGCACGCTCGGCTAGCACGTGCTCGACCACGGCATCCTCGGCGTCGTCGAACGACAGGTCCGCACCTGGTCGTCCGGCGACGCCGAGGTGTACGCGGCGGCCGTGGGCGGCTTCTCCCCCGCGTTCGCCATCCCGCTGCTGCAGCACGGCGGGCCGCAGATCGGGCTGACCGGCGCCGACATGACCCAGGTCCTGCACGCCGAGCAGTCGCTCTGGCTGCACCGGCCGCTTCCCGCGCAGGGTTCCACCGTCGTCACCAAGACGGTCGAGCACATCTACGACAAGGGTTCCGGCGCACTCGTGGTGAGCCGCTGGGAGTCGGAGTACGCGACCACGCGCTCGTCGTGCTTCATCAGGGGCGAGGGCGGTTTCGGCGGCGAACGCGGCGAGACGCGGCAGTTCACCGTCCCGCAGACGCGCCACGAGGTCAGCCACTTCCGCACGACGGCCGACCAGGCGTCGCGCTACCGCGAGACCGGTGACGTGAACCCGATGCACCACGACCCGGAGTTCGCGCGCCGGGCCGGGTTCGCCGCGCCGATCCTGCACGGACTGTGCACGCTCGGCATCACCGTCGCCGGCCTGGAGTTCACCGAGCTGCACGCCCGCTTCACCGCACCCGTGACACCCGGCGACGAACTGCGGATCGAACGCTGGCCCACCGGCGAGTTCCGCACGTTCGCCGGTGACCACCGGGTTCTCGTCGGATCGGTGCGATATTCCCGCCGAACGTGAAAACTGTTCGGTGAATCAAGTGGTAATGGCAACACGCGGAAATGAACCATTCACCCGCCGGTCACGTGATCCCTTGTGAACACAGGCGAACACCACAGGGAGTCCCGATGCGGGTCGCGTCACGCACCGTCTTCGACTTCGTCCGGCTGAACGGCACCACCGCGCCGGTCGAGACCGAACTGATCTACCAGGCCGACGACCCGTACGCGGTGACCATGCGGTTCCACTCCGGCGGCTCGGTGGCGACCTGGATCATGGGCCGGGACCTGCTCGCCGAGGGCATGGGGATGGCCACCGGTGACGGCGACGTGAGAGTGCGCCCGCACTCCGGCCGCACGCTGGTGCTGGAGCTGCTCTCCGACCGGCACGTCACGGTGTTCCGCCTCCCGGCGACCACGCTGCGCAAGTTCCTCGCGGCGACCTACCGGCTCGTTCCCCCCGGCACGGAGCACTTCGACGCGGACGCGTTCCTGAGCGCCGTGCTGCGCTGACGCCCGCTAGCGGTTCAGGCTCGTCAGCATCTGCGCGCACACGCGCGAGAGATGGCGCCGCATCACCGTCGACGCACGCGCGGCATCGCCGTCCTCGACCGCCTTCACCAGTTCGTCGTGGTCGTCCATCGACGCGTGCTGGTGCGGCGGGTCGTCCTCCAGGGCGCTGCGCAGGAGCACCACGCGCTGCTGCACCAGCCGCACCTGCTCGGCGATCTGCGGGCTGCGGGCCGCGTCCAGCAGCGCCTGGTGGAACGCGAGGTCGAGCCGGTACGGGAACGGCTTGCCGGTCTGGTAGTGGCGGCGGCTCTCCGCGCAGACCTCGTGCAGCCGCACCAGGTCGACATCCGTGCGGCGGGAGGCCGCCAGCTCGGCCGCGGCGCACTCCAGCGCGGTGCGCAGCTCGAACAACGCGCGAACGTCGTCGGCATCGGCATCGGTCACGAACGCGCCCCGGTGCGGGACCAGGGTGAGCAGGCGCTCGGAGGCCAGGTGCCGGATCGCCTCGCGCAGCGGGCCGCGGCTGATGCCGAGCTGCTGCGCCACCTCGACCTCGTTGACCCGCGAACCGGGCGGGATCTCCCCGGTCAGCACCTGCTCGCGCAGCACGTCCACGGCCTGCCCGGCGAGGCTGAGGTGCAGAGGGGGTGTCACCTTCGTCTCCTGATCTGGACGGCACCGGCCGCCCACCCGTTAAGCTAGCGACCATGTCAACTGTCGACAGTTGGCAGTTTCCGCGAGTGCAGGAGGGGCGACATGGGACACGAGGTTCTGGCCGAGGTCTGGCGGGGCGACTTCCTGGAGTCGGTGCACCACGGCACCGTCGTCGCGACCGATGCGTCCGGCTCCCCCGTCCTGTCCGTCGGGCGGCCCGGCGACGTGGCGTTCCCGCGCTCGTCCAACAAGCCGCTGCAAGCCCTCGCGATGCTCCGCGCCGGTCTCGACCTCGACGGCGAGCTGCTCGCCCTGGCCTGCGCCTCGCACTCGGGTGAGGACTTCCACGTCGGGGGCGCGCTGCGGATCCTCGCGTTCGCCGGCCTCACCGAGGACGCCCTGCGCTGCACGCCCGACCTGCCGCTCGGCGAGCAGGCCCGCGCCCGCCACCTCGCGCAGGGCCTCGAAGCCGCCCCGAAGTACATGAACTGCTCCGGCAAGCACGCCGCCATGCTCGCCACCTGCGTCGTCAACGGCTGGCCGACGGACAGCTACCTCGACCCCACGCACCCGTTGCAGGTCGCGACCCGCGAGACCATCGAGGACGTGGCCGGCGAGCCCGTCGCCCAGGTCGGCGTCGACGGCTGCGGCGCCCCGATCTTCGCCATCAGCCTCACCGGCCTCGCCAGGGCGTTCGGCCGCCTGGCCGGCGCGCCGGAGGGCACCCTGGAGCACCGCGTGGCCGCCGCCATGAACGCCCACCCGCAGTGGGTCGGCGGCACCGGCCGCGACGTGACGGCCCTGATGAGCGCCCTGCCCGGCGTCATCGCCAAGGACGGCGCCGAGGGCGTCTACGCGGTCGGCCTGCCCACCGGCGGCGGCGTGGCGCTCAAGATCGCCGACGGGTCGTCGCGGGCCCGCGCCGTGGTGGTCGTGGCCGTGCTCAAGCGGCTCGGCGTCGACGTGAGCGGGATCGAGGACCTCGCGACCGTGCCGGTCCTCGGGCACGGGCGCGCGGTCGGCTCCGTGCGGCCGTCACTCGCCGTGGCCAGCTGAGGTTCGCCACACCGAATTCATCACCCCCAGCGACTAAGCTGGGGGTTATGGGTGATTCGAAGGACGAGCGCGAGAAGTTCCGGGAGGAACTGATCGGCCTCGACCCGCACGACCCCGAGACGAAGGCGTTCGCCGAGCACCTCGACCGGATGAACCGGCAGCGCCCCGGCTACACCGTCGAGGGGTACCTGGAGGGCGTCCAGGACTTCGCCGACTCGGCGAACCGCACGACCGGTCACCAGCGGCTGGTCGCCGTCCTCGTCGTGGGCCTCATCCTGCTCGGCGTGATCCTCACCATCTGGTTCGCGCTGGGCGACATCGTCACCATCATCTTCTGATCCGGGCGACCCCTTAACGGGGTCTTACGGCCGCGCACGGGCGATCGCCGCCGGGAAGCCCAGCGGCCTGGGCGGAGTTATAAAGAGACATGGAACCTGTTGTCGGCACCACCCCCAAGGTCGTGCGTTCCGAAGAGGAATGGCGCGCCCAGCTCAACCCCGCCGAGTACGCGGTGCTGCGCCAGGCAGGCACCGAGCGCCCGTGGACGGGCGAGTACACCGAGACCAAGACCGAGGGCCTCTACGAGTGCCGCGCCTGCGGGGCCGAACTGTTCCGCAGCGACACCAAGTTCGACTCGCACTGCGGCTGGCCGTCGTTCTTCTCGCCGCTCGCGGGCGAGTCGGTCATCCTCCGCGAGGACCGCACCCTCGGCATGAAGCGCGTCGAAGTGCTCTGCGCCACATGCCACAGCCACCTCGGGCACGTTTTCGAAGGTGAGGGCTACCCCACCCCGACGGACCAGAGGTACTGCATCAACTCCGTCTCCTTGAAACTCGTTCCGTCCGAATAGGAGACTGGGTCCCGGAGTCCGGTTCAGCACGAGCCGGCCCGACCTGGGAGGCACCATGCACTTCTTCGGCACCGATGGCGAAGGCTCCGGCGGAGTCGACGGCGGCTCCTCGAGCTGACCCGCCCCGTGCGCCGGTGCTGCGAAGAGTGAGCACCGGCCACGAAAAGTGACTGCGGCCGGACAACCCTAAGGCTTCGTCAACAGGGCTTGTGAGCCTGTGGCCCGGACCACACCATGGACTTCACCGAAGCATTTTCGGGGTGGTCAGGGGGTGGTTCGCATGCAGAAGCCGTGGGGGTTGTCCGGACCGGAGTTCCTTCAGCTGTACTGGATCGGGCTGGCACTGGCCGTGCTGGTCGCGATCGTCGTCCGGGTGCGTGCCCGTGCCGGTCGCGGCGACCAGCCGGTGCGGACGCTGGACATGGACGAGCTCGCGTACCTCGCGGGCGGCCCGAGGCGCGTCGTCGAGACGTCCCTGGCGCGGCTGCTCACCGCGGGCGAGCTCCGCACTTCCCGCCGCGGCACCGTGCAGGCCACGTCGGACACGAGTTCGCGCAACGCCGTCGACCGCGCGGTCATCACCGACAGCCGGCGGTACACGAACCGCACCGTGAACCTCCTGGTGCCGGCGGTCGCCCAGGACGAGGCCGTCCTCTCGATCGGCCGGCGCCTCGAGGCGATGGGCCTCGTCATCAGCGCCGAAGCCGCGAAGAGCGCGCGGCGCAAGGGATCCATCGCGCTGTGGGTGCTGCTCGCGATCGGTGTGGCCCGCTGGGTCAACGGCATCGCGATCGGCGCGCCCGTCGGGTGGCTGACCCTCCAGCTCGTCCTCACGGGGCTGCTGGTCGTCCTGCTCACCCGCGGCGGCAAGAACGTCCGCACGAGCAAGGGCAGCCGCGTCCTCGACGAGGCGCGCAGCTCCCGCAGCCGCTCGGCGATGCCGGACGAGGCCCTGTACGCGGGCGCGGCCGGGCTCGTCCTGTTCGGAGGCCTCACCGTCTATCCGGACATCGCCGTGCGCAGCTCGCTGCTCGCCTCCTCCGGTTCCGGCGCGGGGTACAGCAGCAGCAGTGGCAGCTACAGCTCGTGTTCGTCCAGCTCGTCCTCGTGCTCGAGCGGGAGCAGCTGCGGCGGGGGCGGCGGGTGCGGTGGCGGCTGCGGGGGCGGCAGCTGACCGGTCTTCTTCAGGTAACGCCGGGAACCCGGGGGTAGATCTCACGTCGAAGGTGCATCGGCTGGAGTGAGGGGAGCGCTGATGGCCACGTCTTCGGCACCGCACCAGGTCGTCTGGTCCGCGGAGGAGATCGGGTTCCTGGCAGGGGGGCCGGGCAGGGCGGTGGAGGCCGCGCTGGCCCGGTTGGTGGACGGCGGTCTCGTGCGCGTCTCCCGCGAGGGCCTCGTGACCGCCGTCCACCAGAACGGCCACGGCGCCACGACCCCGATCGAGGCGTACGTCCTGTCCGGACTCCACGGCGCCGCACGCCCTCTCCGGCAGCTCGTGCAGGTGTCGGCCGCCAGCCACGAGATGGGCGGCCTGCATCACAGCCTGGTGGCGCGGGGGCTGGTGCGCGCCGGGTGGGGCAAGCCGCGCGGAGGCGTCCGGGCCCTGCGGGCGGTGCTGATCGTGCTCGCGGTCCTGTCGCTGCTGGGGGTCGTCCTCTTCGACGGCCGGAACATCCTGCTCACGGTGGTGCTGCTGGTGCTCGTCTTCCTGCTGCGCACCAGGGGCAGGCTCACCGCGTCGGGCAGGAGCGTGCTCGCGCACGCGTCCCGGAACCAGCGGGGCGGCCCGGACGTCGTAGCGCTGCACGGCCTGAACCGGGGCGCGAACCGCCCGCGGAAGTCCACGTCGGACAGCGGCAGCAGTTGCTCCACGACCTACGGCTACTACGACCACCACCACAGCGGCTGCGGCAGCTCGTCGAACTGCTCCGGCAGCAGCTGTTCGAGCAGCTCCAGCAGTTGTTCCAGCAGTAGCAGCAGCTGCAGCAGTTCGAGTTGCAGCAGTTCCAGCAGTAGTTGCGGCAGCTCCAGCAGCTGAGGGGGAAACGATGGTCACACCGACCGCGCAAGGGGTGCAGCAGGCCCCGGAAGAGCTCGGCTACCTCGTCGCCGGACCGGCCAGAGCCGCCGAGACCGCGGTGGCGCAGCTGCTCGACACCGGCCTGCTCCGCGCGTCGCGCGACGGCCGCCTGTCCGCAGTGCACCAGAGCCACCACGGCGCGACCACGCGGGTCGAGGCCCGCGTCCTCGGCAATGTGCGGCAACCGGTCGCCCTGAACAAGGTCGTGAAGGCCGCGGCGAAGAGCTCCGAGATGGAGTCGCTGCACCGCCGGCT
Organism: Lentzea sp. NPDC060358; assembly: GCF_042725365.1. NCBI lineage: Bacteria > Bacillati > Actinomycetota > Actinomycetes > Pseudonocardiales > Pseudonocardiaceae > Lentzea > Lentzea sp. NPDC060358. The sequence continues at coordinate 19,635 of NZ_JBHXCW010000110.1, forward strand.
GATCGACCAGGGGCTGATGCGCAAGGGCCGCCGCCGCATCGCGGCGTGGTGGCTCGTCCTCGTGATCTCGGGTCTGCTGTTCGTCCTCAGCTTCAGCGACCCGGCGATCCTCGTGCCGGCGGTGGCACTGCTGGCGCTCGGCCTCTGGTTCCGCGGCCGCGGCCCGGTCACCCGCGCGGGCAAGGCGGCCCTGAAGGGTGTCACCGCGAGCGACCGGGTCCGCGCGGTGGCCCTCTACGGCTTCGCGGGCCGGGTGTCCGGCGAGTACGTCGGAGACCTCTTCGAGCTCCCCCGCGCCGCGGTGAACGCGATCCCGCTCAAGCGCGGGAAGCGCCCGCCCCGCCGCGGCGGTGGCGGTGGCGGCGGCTGCGGTGCCGCCGTGGCGAGCTGCGGCAGCGGGTGCGGCAGCAGCGGCTGTGGTAGCAGTGGCGGGAGCAGTTGCTCGTCCGGCGGCAGCAGTTGCGGCGGTGGCGGGGGCTGCGGTGGCGGCGGAGGAGGCGACTGATGGCGGGCATCAAGGACCTGGGCGTCGGCATCGGCTGGCGTTCGGAGATCGACCTGACCGTGGAACGGCTGCCCGGCGTGGACTTCGTCGAGGTCGTCGCCGAGAACCTCCACACCGGACACCTGCCGGAGTCGGTGACGCTGCTGCTCGAACGCGGCATCCCGGTCCTGCCCCACGCCGTGTCGCTGTCGCTGGGCGGCGCGGAGGAGCTCGACCTGAGCCGGGTCGAGCATCTGGGCGCCGTCGCCGAGGCCGTCGGCGCGCCGATGGTCAGCGACCACGTGTGCTTCGTGCGGGCCGGCGGACTCGACTCCGGTCACCTCATGCCGGTGCCGCGCACCAGGGACGCGCTCGACGTGCTCGTCGCGAACGTCAGGCTCGCGCAGGCCAACCTGCCGGTACCGCTCGCCCTGGAGAACGTCGCCGCGCTACTCGAGTGGCCCGACGGCGAGCTGTCCGAGGGCGAGTTCCTGGCCGAGCTGGTCGAGCGCACGGACTGCTGGCTGCTCGTCGACGTCGCGAACCTCTACGCCAACGCCCGCAACATCGGCACCGACCCCGAGCGGTTCCTCGACGAGATCCCGCTGGAGCGCCTGGCCTACGTGCACGTGGCCGGCGGCGTCGAGCACGGCGAGGTCTACCACGACACGCACGCGCACGCGGTGCTCCCGGAAGTGCTCGGGGTGCTCGACGAACTGTGTTCCCGCGTGAATCCGCCCGGCGTTCTGCTGGAACGCGACGACAACTACCCGTCCGACACCGAAATCGCGTCGGAACTGGCCGCGATCCGCGCCGTCGTGGACAAGCACCGTGGCTGAAATCGACGACTCCTCGGCCGCCCGCGAAAGGCTCGCGTCTCAACAGGCGGCACTGTTGAATTCATTGCTCGCGAACGGACCCGCGCCCGCAGGATTCGACGAACAACGCCTCGACGTCGAACGCCGCGCGTTGCTGTCGAAACGGCGCGGCATCGTGCGGATGCTCGGCCCGTCCGTCGCCGACGAGCTGGGCGACCGGTTCCGGCCGCTCTTCGACGCCTACGCGTTCGCCCACCCCCGTCGTGCGGGCTCACGCGCGCGCGAGGATGCCGCACAATTCGCGCAATGGTGCCGCGAAACGGGGGAACTGCCGGACAACCGCAAGTCGTACTGGAAGTTCTGGCGGTCGGACTGACGGCGGGACCCCTCACCGAGAATAGCCCGTTCAGCCCTGTGTGCCCCCTGGCCGCCGTCGATAACGTTCGACACCGTCGGGGGGCTTTTTCGATTGTCTTCGCACCACCGCGGAAGGCCCTTCCGGCCTGCGCGGACCACAGCGCGCAGCAAATTCGGCCCACGAGGGGATTCGAATGCGCGGTAAATCGAAACTGCTGGGCGCCGCCCTCACGGCGCTCGCCCTGACAGCGGTGCCGGCGGTCGCGACGGCCGCCCCGCCCGCACCGGGGAAGCCGACCGACGAGGTCACCCTCCTCACCGGCGACCGGGTCCTGCTCGGACCGGGTCAGCAGGTGGTCGCGATCCGGCCGGGCGAGGGCCGCGGCGGCATGGACTTCAGAACGCACCGCGGTCCCGACGGGCACACGGTGGTCATCCCGGAGGACGCGTTCGGGCCCCTGGCGGCGGGCCGGCTCGACCGCAGGCTCTTCGACGTGACCACGCTGCTCGAGTTCGGCTACCGCGACCGGATGCCGCTGATCGTGGCCGGCAACGGCAGGATCGGCGCGCGCACCGCGGGCGACTGGAGCTCGCTGCGGTCCTCCGGCGACAAGATCTGGCTCGACGGCATCCGCAGGCCGAGCCTCGACCGGTCCGCCGCCCAGATCGGCGCCCCGGCCATCCACCAGCGCGGCATCACCGGCAAGGGGGTCAAGGTCGCCGTCGTCGACACCGGTGTCGACGAGAAGCACCCCGACCTGGCCGGGCAGCAGATCGCCGAGAAGAACTTCACCACCGACCCCGACATGACCGACACCATCGGCCACGGCACGCACGTCGGCTCGACCATCGCGAGCCACGACGCGAAGTACCGCGGTGTCGCGCCCGGCGTCCAGCTGCTCGACGCGAAGGTCTGCACCACGGCCGGATGCCAGGACTCGGACGTCCTCGCCGGCATGCGCTGGGCCGCCGAGCAGGGCGCCCAGGTCGTGAACATGAGCCTCAGCGGCCCCGACACCCCGGAGCAGGACCCGCTGGAGCAAGCGGTCGACGAGCTCACGGCACGGTACGGCACGTTGTTCGTCATCGGGGCGGGCAACTCCGCCTCACCCGGCACGGTCGGCTCGCCGAGCACCGCGGAAGCCGCCCTGTCCGTCGGTGCCGTCGACCGCGACGACCAGCTCGCCCCCTTCTCCAGCAAGGGTCCCCGCACGGGCGACAGCGGACTCAAGCCCGAGGTGACCGCGCCGGGCGTCGGGATCGTCGCCGCCGCGGCGAACACGAACGGCGGCCACGTCGCGGCCAGCGGCACCTCCATGGCGACCCCGCACGTGGCGGGCGCCGCGGCGCTGCTGCGCCAGGAGCACCCGGAGTGGACGCCCGCGCAGGTCAAGTCGGCTCTCGCCACCACGGCCCGGCCCACGGCGGGCGTGAGCGCGTTCGACCAGGGGCACGGGCGGATCGACGTGGCCAAGGCGTCCGAGCAGGTGCTGACCGGCGACACCACGGTGAACCTCGGCCGGCACGAGTGGCCGCACGACGACGACAAGCCCGAGACCAGGCCGATCACCTACACCAACCCGACCAGCGCGCCGATCACCCTCGACGTCAAGCTCACCAGCTCCGCACCGCGGGGCATGTTCACCCTGGGCGCGTCGAAGGTCACCGTCCCCGCCGGGGGCACCGCCTCCGTCGACGTCACCGGCGACACGCGAGTGGGCACGCAGGCCGGCGCGTTCTCCGGCGAGGTGGTCGCCACGTCCGGCACGCACACCGTCCGCACGCTCGTCGCCGTCGACCGGGAGAAGGAGGCCTACACCCTCGCGATCGACCTGACCGGCCGCGACGGGCAGGACCCCGCGGACTCCGTCACGTTCCTCGTCGGCCTCGACAACGACGTGGTGCAGGTCGTCGGCGGCGAGGGCGACGTGAAGCTCCGCCTGCCCAAGGGCACCTACGTGCTCGACACGACGATCGGGTCGGACGAGGGAATGGACGTGCTCGTGCAGCCGGACGTGCGGCTCACCGCCGACACGGTGGTCGAGCAGGACGCCCGGCGCGCGCGGCCGTTGTCGATCACGCCACCGGACGCCCCCGGTGCCAACGTGGTCGGTGAGCTGTCGTGGCGGCGGACGATGAACGGCCGGACGGTGGCGTCGACGGCGGTCGCGCACGGCGGCTTCGACGGAATCGCGGTGGCCCAGGGCGGCGGGCCGCTGTCCCCGGCGGAGATGGCGTCGCTGGTGACGCTGCAGACCGACTCCGCGACCGACCCCGCCACGTTCTACCGGCTCTCGTACCCGATCGCCGGCGGCCTGCCGGACGGGTTGACGCGGGCGCCGCAGAAGAAGGACCTGGCCCGCGTCGAGTCCGCGATCGGCGGCCTCGCACCGGGCACCACCGCCACCAAGGGCGAGCTCCCGGCAACGGCGCTCGGCCTGTACGGCGGCGGGGCCCTCTACCGGGTGCCGGAGGGCGGCAGGACCGTCGACTACGTGACGACCGAGGACCTGCGCTGGCAGTCGCTCGTCATGAGCACCCACCCCGGTGGCGCGCTGGCGCAGGTCACCTCCGGGTACCGCACCTACCAGGCGGGGCGGACCTACCAGGAGCGGGAGAACCGGCCGGTGCACTCACCGGCGCTGCCGGAGTCGCCGTACCCGTTCGCCACCCGCTCGGGCACCCAGCTGTACCTCGGCGTCCCGCTGCTGAGCGACGCGACCGGCGGCATCGGTTACTCCACGATGGACAGTGCGCGGACCACGTTGCGCCGCAACGGGACCCTGGTCGGGGAGATCGCCTCGACGGGCGGGACGTTCACGGACGTGCCGCCGGCCCGGGGCGACTTCCGCGCCGAGGTGACCCTCGACCGGAGCTCGCAGTTCGCGTTCAGCACGAAGGTGTCGGCGGCGTGGACGTTCCAGTCGCAGGGCGTGGAGGGCCGGCGGGACGCCCTGCCGCTCTCGGTGGTGCGGTTCGCGCCGAAGCTCGACGACACCGGCGCGCTGCCCGCGGGAACGTTGCAGCGCATCGGGTTGAGCACGCAGTCGCAGGGCGACACGGGCGCGGTGCGCATCACCGGCGTCCAGTACTCGCACGACGACGGCGGGACGTGGCGTCCCGCGGGCGTGACCGGCGACAGCGCGCTGGTCCACCACCCCGCGGGCGCGCAGTGGGCCTCGGTGAGGGCCACCACGACGGACGCGCACGGCAACACGTCCGAGGTGACGGTGCTCCGCGCCTACCGGCTCGGCTGACCGGG
>NZ_JBHXCW010000111.1:0-24432 GCF_042725365.1 Lentzea sp. NPDC060358
GCGGTGGGGGGGCCCCCGGGGCGCGGCGCCCCCCCCCCCGGCGCCCCCCCCCGCCGGCGGGCCGCCCCCCCCACGGCTCCCAGAACCGATCGATCGGCCGCCGGGAACCGCATTCGTCCACAATGGATCACCCGGCCCGCTCGTGGCCCCGCTGCGCGGATCGCTAGCCTGCGTCGGGCGGGAGAACGCCTTGTTCTCCCGCCCCCGATGGAAGGATCTGCGATGGCACGGCTCGGCCGCTCCGACATCGACGTGTTCCCGCTGGTGCTCGGCGGCAACACGTTCGGCTGGACCAGCGACGAGGGGGAGTCGCACCGGGTGCTCGACGCGTTCGTCGCGGGCGGCGGCAACTTCATCGACACCGCGGACAGCTACACCGCGGCCGTTCCTGGCAACTCCGGCGGCGAGTCGGAGACGATCATCCGGTCGTGGCTCGCCACCCGCAGGAACCGCGACAGCCTGGTCATCGGCACCAAGGTGAGCCAGCACCCGGCGTTCAAGGGCCTCGCCGGCGACAACGTCCAAGCCGCCTTGGAGGCCTCGCTGGTCCGCCTGGGAGTCGACCACGTCGACGTCTACTACGCGCACTTCGACGACCCCAAGACGCCGCTGGCCGAGACCGCCGCCGCGTTCGACGCGCTGCACCGGGCGGGCAAGATCCGCCTGGTGGCCCTGTCGAACTACACCGCCCCGCGGATCAGGGAATGGCTCGACATCGCCCGCCGTGAGGGCTTCGCGGCACCGGCGGTCGTGCAGCCGGACTACAACCTCGTGACGCGGCACCGCTACGAGCGTGAGATCGCTCCCATCCTGGTGGAGGAGGGGATGGCGGCCGTGCCGTACTTCGCCCTGGCAAGCGGTTTCCTCACCGGCAAGTACCGCCAGGTCGGCCTGAGCGGCAAGGCCCGGACGTACTTCGAGCTGATCGGCGCGTTCCTGACCGGCAAGAACCGCAGCGACAGGCAGCAGTTCGGCGAGATCGTCCGCCGCGTCGTGACCAGCCGCTACTTCACCGAGGCCGGGCTCGCGGTGGTGCGCAAGGTCGAGGACATCGCGTCCGCCAGGGGAGCGGAGATGTCGACGGTGGCGATCGCCTGGCTGCGCGGCCGTCCCGGCGTCGTCGCCCCGATCGCGAGCGCCCGCACCGCCGAGCAACTCCCCGCGCTGCTGGCTTCGGCGACGTTCGAGCTCACCGCCGACGAGACGTCCGCATTGGACGAGGTGTCCGCTCGGGTGAAGTAGTGCCGGGTGTGCAACGAAGTTGACGCTGTTCGCGCGCCGCTGGCAGGGTCGGTCCCGGGGCGTCTCCGGAAGTGGGTTCCCACTGCGCCCCGGCGGCGAGCGAGAGGAAGTTCCGTGCAATCGAGAAACCGGGTATTCGCGCTCATCGCGGTCGCGCTGGCCACGGCCCTGTCCGGTGTGGTGCCGGCGGCCGCCACCACCGGCCGGACCGTGGAGGTCGCGGCACCGGCCGGCAGCGGTCTGCCGCCCTACGTCGCCATCGTCAAGCCGGTCACGGCGGAGCGGCTCGACTCCAGCTGGCGCGAGGGCTGTCCCGTCGGGCCCGGTCAACTGCGGCTGGTGAACCTGGGCTTCGTGGGCTTCGACGGTAGGGCGCACCGCGGTGAGCTGATCGTCCACGCCGACGTCGCGACCGAGGTCGCCCGCGTCTTCGCCGACCTGTACTTCGACCGGTTCCCCGTCGAGCGGATGGAGACCATCGAGAAGTACGACTCCGACGACGACGCGTCGATGGCGGCGAACAACACCTCGGCGTTCAACTGCAGGCCGATCACCGGCGGCACCGCCTGGTCCAACCACTCCTACGGACGGGCCATCGACATCAACACCGTGCAGAACCCCTACATCTCCGGCAGCGGCGCGGTCTACCCGCCCAACGGCGCGCCGTACGTCGACCGCACGCGGAACGCGCCCGGCATGATCCACGCCGGTGACGCCACCGAGCAGGCGTTCACCACGCGCGGCTGGACCTGGGGCGGGTTCTGGGAGACGCCGATCGACTACCAGCACTTCGAGAAGCCCTGACGCGAGAACTGTACTTGCGGGTACATTTCGCGCTGCCTGGCGTCGGCCGGGTGAACTTCCTCGACATCGGCATCCGCCGGGGACGGCCGGCCGAGGTGCCGGGGATGACGCGTTCGTCGAGCGCGTGCGGGACCTGACCGGCGGCCAGGGCGTGCACGCGGTGTTCGACGGCGCGGGCGACGACCGGGAAGCTGCTGCTGTTCCCGCAGGACCGGGTCGAGGGTGAGGACCGCCCCGAGCAACCGTCCGGCGAAACCACCCGAACGGCCTGAACCGCTCCGCTGCGCGCGCCCGTAGTCCGCGACGTGAAACCCGACGAAGGCCGCTCGGCGAGTGTGTGGTGGCGAGTGGCGGGAGTGCTGGCCCTCATCGCGCTGCTCGCCGGGGGCCTGTTCTACCTGGACTCGCTGGGGGCGCTGTCGAACCGGCTGGTGGTCATCGGCGTCCTCGTGGGGGCGCTCCTGCTGTGGGGCGCCGGCCTGCTCCCCGCCGCGCTGGCCGGCGGGGCCGCCGGCCTGGTCTGCAGCCTCGGGCTCACCACCGCGCCCCGCGTCGTCAACATCGTCGCCGCCGTCGCGGTGGCGGTGCTGGTCGACCTCCGGTTCCAGCTGACCTCCCGCCTCGGGAGAACGGCGTCGTGGCTGGCGCGGGAACCGCGTGCGCTGCCCCGGCACGGGCTCCGGGTTCCCGCCGTGCCGTGGCGCAAGGCGTTGCGCTCCGCCGCGAACGGGCCGGGTGCGGGGATCGGCCTGACCGCCGACGACCGCCAGACCCTGCTCCGGGAGGGGCAGATCCTGCTGAGCTTCGTCGCGGCGGCGCTCTACGGGACCTCGTGGCTCGCGGCGGAGTGGTTCTACGGCTCCCTGGGCGTGACCCCGGAGGAGGTCGGGCTGGGATCGGTGGACCTGCTGCTGATCTCCGGGGTCGCGGCGCTGGTGATCGCGCTGGTCGTGGTCGGCCTGGACGTGCTGTGGCGCAGGGTCCGGCACGCGGCGCTGCGGGTTCCCGCGTTCGGACTGCTCGGCGCGGCGGTGGCCGTCCTTCTCGCACCGTGGCCGGTCGCGGTCCTGTACGCCCTGCTCGGTGCCGGCGTGGCCGTGGTGAGCGCGTCGGACACCTCCGCGCCGGTGCGCCGCTCGGCGCGCTGGATCCCGCTGGCGGCCTCGGTCGTGGTGCTGGGACTCGGCGTGACCGCGTACTTCACGTCCGGCGCCACCAGGGAAAGCCTCGCCGCCGGACAGCCCGCCACGCCCGTGCTGATCACCTTCCTGGTCGCGGCCCTGTGGGCACCCACCGCGCAGGTCTGGCCGGTCGGCGACGCGGAGCTACCACCGGGGCTGGACAACGGCACCTGCGCGCACCGGCTGGGCAACGCCGACGGCGTGACCGTGTTCTTCCACGCCGGCAAGGTGTTCCGCCTGCCTGCGGAGAGCGTCCTGAGCCGCACCTGCGAGGCCCGATGACGGACGAGCGGAAGGAAGCCCCGGCCGCCGAGCCGCTGTCGCCGTGGGTGCTGCTGGGCTGGGTGTCCGCGCTGTCCGGCCCGATCGCCTACGCCATCGGCAGACTCGTCGCCGAGACGTTCTACGGCCGCTTCGGGGTGCTGCCCGGCGAAGTCGGCCTGAGCTACGGCGCACTGGTCGCACCGGCGCTGGTCGTCGTGGTGCTGACCGCGCTCCTCGGCACGCTGGTCATCAGGACCGGGCAGGCCGTCGTCGCGGTCGGCTTCGTCGGGCTGGCCACGGCGCTGGCCAAGCTCAACGACCTCGACCTGCGCGGCATCGTGTTCCTGGGCGCGGGCCTGGTCGTGCTCGGGATGCTGTGGCTGATCGGGCGCCTGACCACGGCGTACGGGCGGCCCTTCTGGGTCGCGTCGCTCTGCCTGCTGGTCCTCGCCGCCGGAGGGCTCGCCCTGCGCACCGCCGGTGGTGCGGCCGACCGGGTCTCACGCGGCGAAGAGGTCCGGCTCTCCCTGCTGGGACTGCCCCTGACCACGATCAAGGCCACCAGGGTCCGGCTGACCGGCGTGCAGACGCAGGCCGCGCTCCCGAAGGAGAAGTGCCTGGTGCTGCTCGGTTCCAGCGCGGGCGCCGCGGTGCTCGTCGACGGACCGGTGGTGTGGCGGGTGCCCACCGACTCCGCGATGACCTCCTCCGGCTGCTGATCCCGGGCCGGTGAGGACACCGTTGACAAACGGAGGTCATCTCCATATTTTCGGAAGTGGAGACAATCTCCAGTTGTGCGGAACCGCGCGAGGTGGTCGTGAAGATCCTGATGTTCGGCCGAGGCGTGATCGCCTCCATTTACGGCTGGGCCCTTCAGCAGGCGGGGCACGACGTCGAGTTCTACGTCAGGCCGGGTCGCGCTGCGGCGTACGGCGACTCCGTCGACCTCGACCTGGTCGATGCGCGGCGGCGGATCTGCGGGCACCGCGTCCGGCGGAAGTGGCCGGTGCGCCTGCGCGAGACGGTGCCGCCGGACCACGACTTCGACCTGATCGTGGTGAGCGTGCCGCACCACCGCCTGCCCGGGGCGACGGCTTTCCTGGCGCCACGGGTCGGCGGCGCCACGGTGCTGCTCTTCGGCAATCTCTGGACCGAGCCCGCTGTCGCCGCGGCGGCACTGCCCGCCGATCAGGTGGTGTGGGGAGCTCCCGCCGCAGGTGGCGGCTTCGGGGAAGACGGCGTTCTGCGAGGCACCCTGATGGGTTCCGTTCTGTTCGAAAAGTCGGAGAACCCGTTGTCCGAGCGAGAAAAAGCCGTGCGTCAGGTGTTCGTCGACGCCGGACTCCGGCTCCGTGAACACGCGGACTTCCGCGGCCTGCTGTGGCTGCACTTCGTGTCGGACGCCGGTCTGCACTCGCAGGGACTTCGGGTGGGGTCGCTGGCCGGGCTGGCGGGCAGAACCGGGGACATGCGGGAAGGGCTGCTGGCCGTCCGCGAACTCCTCCCGCTGCTCGAGGCGCGCGGTGTCGACCTGCGGCGGCATCGCGCCGCCCTGCTGCCGTTCCGCGCGGCCTGGCTGACCGCGCCCGTCCTCGCCTGGCTGACCGCTCACTTCACGCCGGCGCGCGTGAACTTCCAGGCCCACTCCGACCCCGGCGCCCTGGAACCGCGGGAGATCTGCCGGGACGCCTTGGCGGCGGCGAGGAAGTGGAACGTGCCGGTACCTCGGCTGGAGGCGGCGGAGCCGAGGTTCGCGCGCGAAGACGTGCACTGAACCGGAGGTCGTGAACGACGCTGCCGTTTGGGCCGAATGGTGCCTGGGTGCCGGGGACAGGCCCCTCTATGGTTCTGGGAGCGCTCCCAGAGCCTGGAGGGTTCTCGATGAGGAGAGTTCTGGCCGGTCTGCTGGTCACCTCGGTCGTGGCAGGGCTGCTGACGCACGGTCCCGCCGCGCTCGCCGCCGACCCGCCGGTGACGGTCGTGTCCAGCACGTTCGAGGACGACACGGTGCAGGGCTGGACCTCGCGCGGGGGAGAGACCACCGCGGTGAGCTCGGCCGTCGCGCACGGAGGCACCCGCAGCCTGCTCGTCTCCGGCCGGACCCAGTCCTGGGAGGGGCCGGTGCTCGGCCTGCTCGACGACGTCGAGAAGGGCGTGCGGTACAGCCTTTCGGCGTGGGTGCGGCTCGCGGACGGTGAGGCGCCGGCGCGGCTGCGGATGTCCGTCGAACGCCATGCCGACGGCGTCCCGTCCTACGAGGGCGTGTCCGGCGACACCCTCGTCACCGCCGACGGCTGGGTCAACCTCACCGGCGGCTACACGCTGGCGTCCGACGCCGACTTCCTCACCACCTACGTCGAGAGCTCCAGCCCCGCGACGTCGTTCCACCTGGACGACTTCGTCCTGTCCTACACGCCGCTTCCCCCGATCCAGACCGACATCCCCGCGCTGCGGGACGTGGTGCCGTTCCGGCACTTCGGGGTCGCGGCCGAACCCGCCCTGCTGTACGGGGAGCACGGCAGGCTGCTCGACCGGCACTTCAGCTCCATCACGCCGGGCAGTCAGCTGAAGTGGGACGCGACCGAACCCGCCGAGGGCGCGTTCCGGTTCACGGACGCGGACACGCTCGTCTCGTGGGCCAAGGCGCGAGGCAAGGCGATTCGCGGCCACACCCTCGTCTGGCACCAGCAGACTCCCGACTGGGTGTTCAAAGACGCCTCCGGTGCCGACATGACACCCACCGCGGAGAACAAAACGCTGCTGCTGCACCGCATCGAGACGCACATCCGTGCCGTGGTGGGCCGCTACCGCGACGACATCACCGCGTGGGACGTGGTGAACGAGGTCGTCGACGAAGCGCAACCGGACGGCCTGCGCCGCAGCAAGTGGTTCGAGATCGCGGGACTGGACTACATCCGCACGGCGTTCCGCGTGGCGCACGAGGTCGCACCGAACGCCCAGCTGGTCATCAACGACTACAACACGAACGTGCCCGAGAAACGGGACAGGTTGTACGACCTCGTGTCGCAGTTGCGCGCGGAGGGCGTTCCCGTCGACGCCGTCGGACACCAGATGCACGTCAACGTCGACTGGCCCTCGGCCGCCGAGGCGGAAGCGATGATCACCAAGTTCCTGCCCCTGGGCGTGGACCAGCAGATCACCGAGATGGACGTCTCGATCTACACCGGCAGCAGCCAGTCCTACCCGACCCCGCCCGCCGCTTCCCTGCTGGCACAGGCACAGCGCTACCGCGACCTGTTCGCCGTGTTCACCAGGTACGCGCACGCGATCAGCTCGGTGACCTTCTGGGGACTGGCCGACGACAGCACGTGGCTCGACACGTTTCCCGTGACCCGCAAGGACCACCCGCTGCTGTTCGACACCCGGCTGCGGGCCAAGGACGCCTACTGGGCGCTGGCGGACCCCACCCGGATCGGGACCGTTCTCCCCACGGCCACCTGCGAGATCGCCTACGAGAAAACGGCGCAGTGGCAGGGCGGGTTCCTCGGCTCGGTGCGGGTCACGAACTCCGCCACCACACCGCTCGACTCGTGGACCCTCGCCTGGTCCTACGCCAACGGCCAGCGCGTGACCCAGCTCTGGAACGGCTCCTACACCCAGGACGGCCCGGTCGTGACGGTGCGCGGTGCGCCGTGGAACTCGGCGATCCCGCCCGGCGAGTCCCGCTCGTTCGGCTTCCTGGCGGACTGGAGCGGTGCGAACGACCGGCCGGCGTCCTTCGTCCTGAACGGCGCGCCGTGCCGATGGGTGTGACGGTATCCCTCGCCGGGGCAGGTACCGCGCCCGGCGGGGACACATACTCGGTTGCATGAACGACACGGCACGGCTGGGCGACTTCCTCAGGACCCGGCGCTCCCAGCTCCGGCCCGAGGACGTCGGGGTGCCGACCTACGGCGAACGGCGGCGGGTGGCCGGTCTGCGGCGCGAGGAGCTCGCGCAGCTGGCCGGGGTGAGCAGCTCCTACTACACCCGGCTCGAGCAGGGGCACTCGTCCGGTGCGTCGGCCGAGGTGCTCGACGCGCTGGCGACCGCGTTGCGGCTGGACGACTCCGAACGCCGCCACCTGCACGCGTTGGCCAAGCCGCCCAGGCGCAACGCCCGGACGCGCCGGTCCGCACCCGAGAAGCTCTCGAAGGCGACGGCGCAACTGCTCGACGCGCTCGAGGCCGTTCCCGCGATCGTCCTCGGCCGCCGCAGCGACGTGCTGGCCTGGAACAGGCTCGGCCACGCGTTGTTCGCCGGGCACCTGCCCTTCGAGGCCGTCCGGGCGGAGGACCGTCCGAACATGGCCCGGCTGGTGTTCCTCGACGCGCACACCCGTGACCTGTACCCGGACTGGACCGCGAAGGCCCGGGCCGTCGTCGGCAACCTGCGCCTGCAGACGGGGGAGCACCCCGACGACGCCGCGCTGCACGAACTGGTCGGGCAGCTCAGCGCCAGGAGCCCGGAGTTCGCCTCGATGTGGGCGGACCACCGCGTCAAGGCGTGCGCCACCGCCGACTACGAGATGCGGCACCCGCTCGTCGGTCTCCTGACCGTCACGCAGCAGACCCTGAGCAGCGGGCCCGGCCCGAGCGTCGTGGTCGCCACCGCACCGGCCGGCTCGTCGTCGCACACCGCACTCGCCCTGCTCGCGCACGCCCTCGTGCCGAGCACGGCGGACGCGCCGGTGAACCGGACCACCTCCGGCTGATCCCGGCCCGCAGGAGCAAGCACACCCGAAGGGCGCGGCGCTGCCGCATGCCCGAAAACAGTGAGGAAAGCATGTCCAGCAAAGCACTCGGCAAGACGCTCGTCGCCGCGGTCCTCGCCGCGGCCTCCCTGGCCCCGCTCGGCGCCGCACCGGCCTCCGCCGTCACCGCCCCGCTGTGCGCGGCTCGCGTCGTCCAGCACTTCGACCTCCACAAAGGACAGACGCCCGAGAGCATCGTGCTCGCTCCCGACGGCACCGCGTACGTGACGTTCGCCAAGGCGCGGCAGGTCGCCGAGATCTCGCCCACCGGCGGGATCCGCGTCCTGGCCACGCTGCCGGCACCGGCGGACGGCGGCGTGCACACCCCCGCACTCGGGTTCCCGCTGACGGTCGGCATCGACCGCGCCGCCGACGGCACCCTGTACTTCGCCTACGCCACCGGCACCGCGGACCTCACCGGCGTGTGGAGCCTGCGTCCCGGCGGCACGCCCCGCCGCATCGCGTCCCTGCCGGCCGGCAGCCTCCCGAACGGCCTGGCGCTGGACGAGAAGAGCCGCACGCTCTACGTGGCGGACTCGACCGGAACCGTCTGGCGGGTGCCCGCCACCGGTTCCGGCGCCGCCACCGCCTGGTCGGCCGACCCGGCACTGGCCCCGGCGGGTTTCCTCGGCGCCAACGGCCTCAAGCTCCGCGGCGGAGCGGTGTGGGTGACCAACCTCGACCGCGGCACCGTCCTGCGCATTCCCGTTGTCGCCGGCGGAAAAGCGGGACCCGTCCAGGTCGTCGCCACCGGCCTCGAGGGCATCGACGACTTCGCGTTCACGGGCAGGGGCGACGAGATCATCGCCGCGCTCGACACCGTGAACCAGGTCGCGCTCGTCCAGCCCGGCGGCACGCACACCGTGGTCCTGTCCGCGGCCGACGGACTGCAGGGCCCGACCTCGATCGCCGTGCGCGGCCGCACCGTCCACGTGCCGAGCGCGGCCTACCTGACCGCGACCGACCCGAACCTGCTGCTGGCCCACCTCGGTCGCTGACGACCGGAAAACCCTTCGAGGGGAACAGATGAACGAGCTCCAGCTGGGCGATGTCACCATCACCAGGATCGAGGAGATGCACGGCCCGGTGATGCCCGCCGGGCACTTCTTCCCCGACCTGCCGGCAGCGGCGTGGGCGGAGCACCGCGCCGCCCTCGTCCCCGACCACTTCGACGACCGCGACGACATGGTCCAGGTGGCCATGCAGACCTGGCTGCTGCGCAGCGAGGGCGAGACGATCCTGATCGACACCGGCGTCGGCGACGACAAGTCGCGCCCGGCCGTCGAGGCCTGGGACCACCTCAGGACCGGCTACCTGGACAACCTCGCCGCCGCCGGAGTGCGGCCGGAGGACGTCGACCTGGTGGTCAACACCCACCTGCACGTCGACCACGTCGGCTGGAACACCCGCCTGGCCGACGGCGTCTGGGTCCCCACCTTCCCCAACGCCGTCTACCTGATGCCCAAGGCCGACTTCGAGTTCTGGCACCCGGCCCGCAACCCCGGCATCGCCGGCGGCGTCAACGAGAACGTCTTCGAGGACAGCGTGGCCCCCGTCCACGCGGCCGGCCAGGTCCACCTGTGGGAGGGCAGCCACCGGATCGACTCGAACCTGCGCTTGGAGGCCGCGCCGGGGCACACGCCGGGATCGAGCGTCGTCGTGCTGGAGTCCGGCGGCGACCGCGCCCTCTTCGCGGGCGACCTCGTGCACACCCCGCTCCAGGTGGCGCACCCCGACCACAACAGCTGCTTCTGCGAGGACCCGGAGCAGGCGCGCGCGACCCGGCGCCGGCTGCTGGGCTGGGCGGCGGACGCCACCGCCCTGGTGCTGCCCGCGCACTTCAGCGGCCACGGCGCACTGGAGGTCGCGCACCGGGGCAGCGGCTTCGAGATCACGAACTGGGCGCCTCTCGCGAGGCTGTGATCTCACGGCCCGGGCCGGCCTTTCCTGGACCTGTCGCAGGACGAGGTGGTGCACGGACGCGTGATGGACTACCTGCGGAAGTCGTCGGCGTGGCCGTCAGCCCACTGCGCGAAGGTGTGCGCCGGCGTTCCCGTGATCTTTTCGACGATGGCGGACGTCGTGGCGGGAACTCCGGAAGCGGCAGCCCACTGGCCCACGATCGCCTCGGCCACAGCGGGGTGCATGGTCCTGCCGATGTCCGCGCGGGCGATCTCCTCCGAGACGTGTTCGATCCGGATCGGGCGACCGATCGCCTCACCGATGTGTTCGACCTGGCGCTGAAGGGTCAACGACTCGGCTCCGTAGACGGTGTAAGCCTGATGCGAGTGACCCGGTTCGGTCAGGGCGGTCACCGCGAGCGCCGCGATGTCCTTCTCATGCACCGGCGCGGAGTGGGCCAGAGGGTGTGGCAGCCGCACGACGTCGTCGGTGCGGATGGAGTGGGCCCACCAGGTCCGGGTGTTGACGGCGAAGCTGCCCGGCCGGAGGAACGTCCAGTCCACACCGGACCGCTGGATCGTCTGCTCGATCGTGCGGTTCCGGACGGGGACGGGATGATCACCGTCGGCATCCAGCACCGACACCGACGAGAGCAGAACCACCTGCCGGACTCCTGCGGCGACGGCGGTGGCGATGACCTCGCCGATGTCGTACGGGCGCTGCGGGTCGAGCATGCCGTAGAGGAACATCCTGTCGGCACCGTCGAAGGCTGCGGGCAGCGTCTCGACGTGGTCCAGGTCGGCGCGAACGTGGTCAAACCCCGGCCTCGGATCCGTGGCCGGGGTTCTACCGACCGCCCTGACCTGCTCACCCGCGGCCAGCAGTCCGTCCACCACGTGACGTCCGACATTGCCCCGAGCTCCGAAAACCGTTACCGCCACGACAAGACCTCCTGTTGACCTTGAAGGTCCCGTGCCGCACTTCGTCACTCGACGGGACCTTTGTCCCATGACCGTAGCAGAGTGATGGGACAAAGGTCCCATCATCTTCGCTCGTCTTGATGACGTCCGGCTCGGGCGTGCTGGTCCGGCGGACTCAGGCGACGAAGAAGGAGAGTGCTTCGATCCTCTTGCCCTGGCCGGTGGTGCCGGCGAAGTTCGTCTCGCCGTTGTCGCCGCAGTACCAGCCTTGCCAGCCAACGTCCTGGACGTAGGCGTTGCCGCAGATCCTGCCCGTCTGCACCCCGAAGCCGACCGCTTCCAGACGCAGTCCCTGACCCGTGGACCCGACGACCAGGGCTCCGTAGTCACCGGCGCAGGTCCAGTCGGTGTCCCAGCCGCGGAGTTCGAGGTAGGCGGTGGCGCAGAAGCTGCTTCCGACCACCGACAGCGAGAGCGCTTCCATGCGGAGGCCCTGTCCCGGCAGCCCGACCGTCGCTACAGATCCGACGCCCGCGCACGACGCTTGCTGCCAGCCGATGGTCTGCATGTGCGCACTGGCGCAGACGACGGACGGCGACACCATCCGCGACCCGCCGAGGTACTCGGTCGGCGCGGGTGGGGCGGAGATGTGGTGAGCACCGGCCGATGCGCCGGGCGGTGCCGGAGACGTGTCCGCGCCGGCGGAGGCCGGTGAGAGCAGCGACAAGACGAGAGCGGCGACAGCCACACCTGCCCTCGGGAGCGAGCGGCCGAGGCAGGGCAGATGTATGCGCATGAAGTGACACCTCTTCGTATGGCAGCTACCGGGGAGGACGCATACGGGGCGCTCGCATGATCTCCGCCGCTCGAACTCGCTGAACGGCAATACTGCGCGCGGACAGAAACGGTGCGTCAGATGATGCCGTGGCGCAGCGCGTAGGCGACGGCGTGCGCCCTGTTGCGGAGTTCGAGCCTGCTCAGGAGGTTGTGCAGGATGTTCTTGACGGTGCGGTCCGAGTAGATCAGGCGTTCGGCTATCTCGGCTGTGTCGAGACCGTCGGCCAAGAGCCGGAGTACCTCTGTCTCTCGCGCGGACAGCCCGTGGAAGTTGAGGTCTCGTGGGCTGAGCGTGTTCTCGTGCAGGAGTTTGAGTCCTCGTAGGACGGCACCCAGGTGCTCGGCCGGGAGGTCACCCCGTCCTTCGCAGGCGTCGGAAATCGCCTGGACGAGCCGCGCCCTGCGGGTGGCTTCGCCGCGCGGCAGCAGCACGATCAGACCACGCTCGATGGCGGACCACAGCTCGGTCTGCCTCAGGTCGTCGGCGATGAGCACGAGGCGCGGACTCTTCACGTCGGACAGCAGTTCGACCAGATCCGCGTCATCGGGTACCACGACGGTGACCGCGGCCTCGCTGTCGTGGTCGACGAGCTCGATTCCCGATGCGGAGCGCAACAGCACGATCAGCCCGGTGTGGACGAGCGGGTCGGCGGTTCTGACCGCCACCCGGATACCGGTCCGGTGCGCCTGCCCGGTGGTGGCGGCACGGCGGGATCCGCCCTGCCAGGCGGTGTGCGAGGTCATGTCGACCATGACAGCAGTGATGAGGTCGGCACCACCAGCTGTACCGGGGGCAGGTTTGGGTCGGCGGAAAAGCTGCCGGTCGGGTTCGGCCGTCCACCAATTGACACACGCCGCGTCCCGGTCCGGCAGGACGCCAGCCGTTCTCGCGCGGGCCCGCGGAGAACAGGCCACCGAGCAGGTCGACCCGCTCGCGCCAGTCACGAGATCTCCACCCCGAACGGGGAAATCATGCCGGTGATCGCTGCTCGGCCTTCCTCAGCCGGGCACCGGGCCGTAGCGGGCGTACGGGGCGTTGGTCACGTGCGCCCAGAAGCGGTCCCCGTAGGACCAGTGCCACCATCGGGCGGGGTCGTTCACCAGTCCGGCGCTGGAGAGAGCGGAAGTCAGCAGCGCCCGGACCTTCTCCGGTGGCAGCGCAACCGGGTCCGCCCAGCAGTCCGGCAGCGGTGGCGCGTCCTGGTCCGGGCCTCCACCGGACAGAGTGAGGTCCACGGCGCCGCCGGTCCGGTGCGCGGTCTGCGCCGCACACGACGAGTCCGTCGCCCGATGACCGGCGACCAGGAACAGGCGGACGGCGCGGGGCAGCAGGCTCTGGGCGGTCACGAGCCGGTCGACCAGGCCGCGCCGCAGCAGGACGGTCCCGGCGACCCGCAACGGGGCGGACGTGCCGACGTCGACCAGTGCCTCGTCGTTGTCCCGGATCGGGAGCGGTGATTCCACGTCGGAAAGGTCGCTCGCGGTTCTGCAGAACCGCTGCAACCCGATTACAGCGGGGGATCGGTGAGTTCGTGGTACTCGCGCGCCCCGTAGATGCGGAAGATCTCGACGGCCTCGGCCAGCGCCGCCTTCGCCGCGGTCTCGTCGCCCCTGGCCCGTTCGAGCCGTGCGATGTCGCGCAGGGTGCGGGCCCCGCACAGCGCCACGTCCTGCGCGCGGAAGGCGCGCAACGCGCTCGTGAGCCACCGGCTCGCCTCGTCGAGCCTGCCCGCGGCCAGCTCCAGTTCGCCGAGGGTGCGCTGCACCATCGCCACGGACCAGTCGTCCCGCTCGGCCAGGTGGACCTCGAGCGCGGTCTCGAGCGGTTCCCTGGCCTCGGCGAGCCGGCCCATGCGGATGTGGGTCTTCGCCAGCCCGCGCAGGGAGAACGCGACCAGGCTGGCGTCACCGAGCCGGCGGAACAGGGCCAGCGCGGCGGTGAACGCCTGCTCGGCCTCGGCGAGCCGGCCGCGGGCGCGGTGGGCGAGACCGATGGTGCGCAACGTCAGCGCCTCGCCGCGTGCGCTGCCGGCCGCGCGGTAGGCCGCGAGTGCCTGCTCCAGCGAGGCGTCCGCGGCGTCGAAGTCGCCGCGTTCGAGCTGGACCGACCCCGTCAGCCGCCGGCAGTGCCCGGTGGCGTGGTCGTCGGCGAGACCGGTGCACAGAGCGGCGGCCTGCGCGAGGAAGTGCTCCGCCTCCGGCAGGTAGCCCAGGTCGCGGCAGGTCAGCCCGAGCGCGCTCAGCACGGCCGCCTCCCCGCGGGGGTCGCCCAGGCCGCGGAACCGGTCGAGGGTGTCGGTCAGGTGCCGGCGGGCCTCGGTGAACCGGTCCTGCTCGTAGAGGAGCTGGCCGAACTCGGCCAGCAGGACGGCCTCGCCGTGGTCGTTGCCGGCGGCGCGGGCGGCGGCCAGCGCGGCGCTGTGCGCGCGGTCCCAGAGGTCCTGCACGTTGCCGAGCGCGTAGGAGGACGTGCACAGCACCGACGCCACGGACACCGCCAGGTCGTCGAGACCCAGTTCGGCGGCCCGCTCCACGCCGAGCACCAGCGACGCCTGCTCGGTCTGCAGCCAGCCGCGCGGATCGGC
This sequence comes from Lentzea sp. NPDC060358, assembly GCF_042725365.1. Taxonomy (NCBI): domain Bacteria; kingdom Bacillati; phylum Actinomycetota; class Actinomycetes; order Pseudonocardiales; family Pseudonocardiaceae; genus Lentzea; species Lentzea sp. NPDC060358. Next base: position 14,489 of record NZ_JBHXCW010000111.1, read on the forward strand.
GAGCGCCGTGCCGACCACCTCGGGGTCGACCTCGTCGCGGGTCGCCGGTCCGATCAGGGAGACCGCCCCGGAGTGCACGTTGTCGGCGACGTGCTCGCGCAGCAGGCCGAGCACCGCCGCCCAGCCCCCGACCACGCGCGCGGTCGAGGCCGCCAGGTCGGCCCGGGTCTCGTGCCGTTCCGCCTGCTCGCGGGCGTAGATGCGGACCAGGTCGTGCAACCGGTAGCGCACCTGCCCGTCGTCGTCGACGAACGTGTAGTCGACCAGGTGGGCGTCGACCAGCTGCTCGAGCACCTGCTCGGCCGCGCCGATCCCGACGCCGAGGGCGTGGGCCACCACCCACGACCGGAACTCGGCCAGGCCGAGGTGCCCGAGCCGGCGGATCGCCGTCTGCGCGGCCGGGGCGAGGCCGCGGAAGCTCAGCTCGATGCTCGCGCGGATCCGCTGGTCGCCGGCGGCGAGCTCGTCGAGGCGCCGCCGCTCGTCGGCGAGCCGGTCCGCGAGCAGCCGCGGTGTCCACTGCCGGCGGCTCGCGAGCCGCGCGCCGGCGATGCGGATCGCCAGCGGGAGGTTGCCGCAGCAGGCGGCGATGTCGGCGGCCGCACCGGGTGCGGCCGCGATCCGGCCGGGCCCGGCGACGCGGGCCAGCAGCGCGGTCGCCTCGGCGGGGGAGAGCATGTCCAGCTCGACGAAGTGCGCCCCGGCCAGGCCCGCCAGCCGGGTGCGCGAGGTCAGCAGCACCGAGCACGTGTCGGCACCGGGCAGCAGGGGACGGACCTGGTTCTCGTTCTCCGCGTCGTCGAGGACGACGAGCGTGCGGCGGCCCGACATCAGGGTGCGGTAGGCGTCCAAGCGCTCGTCCGCGCTGTCCGGGATCGCGCCGCGGTTGGGTTGCAGCGCCCGCAGGAAGCGGCCGAGCACCTCGGAGGGGGACGCGGCCGTGGTCGTGCCGCGCAGGTCGACGTGCAGCTGCCCGTCCGGGTAGGCGGCCGAGACCCGGTGCGCGACGTGGACGGCCAGCGCCGACTTGCCCACCCCGCCGGCGCCGAGCAGCACCGCGACCACCGGTCCGGGCCCGCTGCCGGTCAGCAGGCCGACCAGTTCGGCCACCACCTGCTCGCGACCGGTGAAGTCGGCCGCGTCGGGCGGGAGCTGTCTCGGGGCGGCCGATCGCGGCGGGACCACGGGGTCCGCCGGCGCGGTTCTCACCGGAACAGGTGCCGCCGGAACGGGTCTGGCCGGCGGTGGCGGGGTGGCGCGGGGGCCCAGCAGCGCGGGGTCCGACCGCAGGATGGCCTCGTGCAGCCGGGTCAGCTCGACCCCCGGCTCGATCCCCAGCTCCTCGACCAGCGCCTTGCGGCCCTGCCGGAACACGGCCAGCGCGTCGGAGCCCCGGCCCGCGCGGTAGAGGGCGAGCATCAGCTGGCCGCGAAACGACGCCTGGGTCGGGTGCTGCTCGACCAGCACGGTCAGCTCGCCGATCAGCTCGTCGGTGCGGCCGAGCTCCAGGTCCGCGGCGATGCGCAGGCCGATGACCGAGATCCGCTGCTCGTCCAGCCGCGCGGCCTCGGCCGACAGGACGCGGCTGCGCACACCGCCCAGCGCCGAGCCGCGCCACAGCGCCTCCGCGGCGCGGAAGGCGTTCGCGGCCTCGCGGTGCAGCCCGCCCGCGACCGCCGCCCGTCCCCGCGCCACGAACGCCTCGAACCGGTCGCGGTCGATGCTGTCGCGGGGGACCTGCGCCAGGTAGCCGGGAACCCTGGTGCGGATGAGACCCGTGTCGCCGATCGCCCGGCGCAGCGAGGAGACGTAGGTCTGGACGAGCGCCCGCGCCGTGGGCGGCGGGTCGTCGTCCCAGATGATGTCGACGAGCCGCTCCACCGGGATGACCTGCCCCGGCGCGAGCAGCAGCGCGGCCAGCAACGTGCGGATCTTCGTGCCGCCGAGGGCGAGCGCGCCGCGGCCGTCGTCGGCTTCGACCGGTCCCAGGAGCCGGAACTCCATCTGCGCCCCTCACTGACGTCGTCGCCCTCCCCAGGGTGAACAACGCAGGACGCGCCCCGATTGTTGCGGCCACCCGCTGCAAACCGGTTGGGGCCGCGTTTGCAGAGAAGCTGCAGGGCGGCGACCGAGGCTACGTCCGGATGAGGACCTTTCGCCCGACACCGACTCCCAGTGGGGACACCGCATGAACACCACGATCGCCCGGTTCACCTCCGGCCTCGCGCTCGCCCTGGCCGCCGCGACCGCCTTCGCCTTCCCCGGCGTCGCCGCGGCCTCCGCCGTCAACGGCCCGATCTCGCGCGACGAGGTCCTCGCCCGCGCGCAGCACTGGGTCGACCGGGGCCACACCTACGACCAGGGGGGCACCCGCGTCCCGGGGCCGGACGGGGGGCAGACCTACCGGCGGGACTGTTCGGGGCTCGTCTCGATGGCCTGGCACCTCGGCACGAGCCTGCTCACCAACGAGTTCCTCTCCAGAGCCAGGGCCGGCAACGGCATGCGCGTCATCGGCGTGGACGACCTGAAACCCGGCGATGCGATGGTCCGCGACAACGACGGCTACGGCGACGACGGCCACATGGAGCTGTTCGCGTTCTGGAAGAATCCGTCGAACCATCGTCAGGGCGCCTACGTCTACTCGTTCAACAAAAAGGGCGAGACGGTGCAGAACCCGTACCGCACCAACAACGTGGGCAAGCTCGGCTTCAACGAGTGGTCGGAAATCGACGACTACACGCCCATCAGGTACAACAACATCACCGGCGGCGGCGGGCCTTCGACGGCCAACGGGGTGGTGGCCGGCGACGTGACCGGCGACGGCCGCTCCGACCTCATCGCCCGCAGGCCGGACGGCACGCTGTGGCTCTACACCAACGGGGGCAGCGACACCGCGCCGTACGGCACGGGCACGCAGATCGGCGTCGCGTGGGAGCAGTTCGCCTGGTTCCTGGCCGGCGACGTGACCGGCGACAGGCGGGCGGACATCGTGGCGGCACGCCCGGACGGCACGTTGTGGCTGTACGTCAACGGGGGCAGCAACACGTCGCCGTACGGCACCGGTATCCAGATCGGTGTCTCGTGGGAGCAGTTCCGCAACGTCACCCTGGCCGACGTCACCGATGACGGCCGGGCGGACATCGTGGCGGCACGCCCGGACGGCACGTTGTGGCTGTACGTCAACGGCGGCAGCGACACCGCGCCGTACGGCACCGGTACCCAGATCGGTGTCTCGTGGGAGCAGTTCAGCTGGGTGCTGGGCGGCGACGTCACCGGTGACAGGCGGGCGGACATCGTGGCGGCACGCCCCGACGGCACGCTGTGGTTGTACGTCAACGGCGGCAGCGACACCTCGCCGTACGGCACCGGTACCCAGATCGGCGTGTCGTGGCAGCAGTTCGACCGCATCCAGGTGGGTGACGTGACCGGCGACGGCCGCGCCGACGTGACGGCGACCCGCCCGGACGGCACGTTGTGGCTGTACGTCAACGGGGGCAGCGACACCTCGCCGTACGGCACCGGCAGCCAGATCGGCAGCGGCTGGGAGGTCTTCGCCTAGCAGCGCCGGGTGGGTGGTTTCCGTCGGCTGGGGGTCGGCGGAAACCACCCGCTCGTGCGTGCGGGGACCTCGTCGGTGTGTCGCAGCTGTATCTGCCCACCGAAGTCGCCGCGCCGGTGATGTCGGTGCTCCTGCTGACGCTCGGCGTCTACGTCCTGGTCCGGTTCACGACCTTCGGCCGACACCAGCGAGTCCCTCGTGGCCGTCACCGCGGGCATCGGCTTCCTCATCGGCATCGGGTCCGAGGGCTTCAACTACTCGTGGGTGCTCGCCCTGCTCGCCGGCGGCATCATCGTCCTCACCAACACTCGCACCCTGTTGCGCAGCGACTGGATCAACGCCGACGGCCTGGGCGCGGTGCATCCCGCACTCCGTGCAAAGGACCCGTTGGTGTGCATGCTGTCGAACGCCGCCCCAGTGGCAAATGCCCAGGGCCGGGGCGAGCGTTACCGTGACCCCCACGACTTCTCGCAGCCGCAATCGCCGCCCTTTTTCCAGTCGTCGGCGAGGACCGTGACGCCGGTACGGGGTTCGTCTGCCTTGGTCGCAGTCGCGGCCGTCGAGCCGAGCGCAGCGGCGAGAACGCCCGCGCTCAGCAACGGAGCAGCGGCGAGCACGATCCGCAAGCTCTTGGTGGCAGTGAGCCTTGAGTTGGACAAAGTTGTTCCTCCACAACGAGAAATTGCTGTGCGGCCACACTAGTGATCTTCTTGGCCAGCTCGTCGTGATCGGACCGGAAGCAGCCCGAAAGGCACGAAGTCGAGGCCGAAAGGGCAGATGTTCAGACGGTGAGCGCACCAGAGATCCGTTCGGCCGTCACGTCACCTGCACGCCGGTAGGACCGGCGCCACATGAAACGATGGCGTGGCCCGTGCTGCGCTCGGCCACGCTGCTGAGCAGGTGTCCGAGCGGGGTCGCTCCGAAACAAACGCCTCTCGTCGCTGACCAGCACGTTCCGTCCGGTGTGAACACTTTCGGCGCGTATCGGCAAGTAGAGGGTGCAGAGGACTAGCGACCCGAGGAGCTCCATGTCGTCAGACGCGGAACTGATCGAAAGATCACTGCGCGGAGACAACGACGCCTTCGTAGAGGTGATCAGCCGCCACGAGAACGCGATCGGGAACTACCTGGCGCGCAGGGTGGGGCGGCAGGCCGCCGAGGACGTGCTCAGCGAGGTGTGGGTGGCGGCTTACGAGTCCCGTGCGAACTACGACAGGTCGTATCCCGTCGCCAGGCCGTGGTTGTTCGGGGTCGCGCTGAACAAGGTTCGGCGATACTGGACTTCCGAACCGGTTGCGGAAGCCGTGCCGGACTTCACCGACGCGAAGGAGTGGGACCCCTGGTCCGAGGTGGACGTCCGGGTGGACGCGCAGGCGTTGCTGCGCAGGGCGCTGGCCCGCCTCAAACCGGAGGAACGGGAGGTTCTGGGGCTGGTCGCCTGGGAGGACCTGACCGTCGCGGAGGCCGGCCGGGTGCTCGACATCCCGGCCGGCACGGCCCGTCGGCTGCTGCACCAGGCGCGCAAGGCGCTGCGTGCGGCTCCCGAGGTGGCCGCACTGCTGGAAGTCCCGACAACGTGAGAGACCGGCCCATGGACGAGATGGATCTGCTGGGAAAGCTCAGGGATGTGCCGTCCCCGAGCGCTGAAGCGTACGAGCGCGCTCGTGCGGCGTTGCGAACGGCGATGGCGGAACCCGCAGCCGCCGTGGTGCGGCCGAAGCGCTCGTTCACCTGGCTGAAAGCCGGGCTCAGCGCGGTCGGTGCCGCCGCAGTCGCCACGATAGTCGTGATGAGCACGACGAGCGGCACCATGCCGGCCGACCCCACCGACGCAGCGGCCCTGCAGGAGGTCGAGGAGTCGCCGCTGCTGAAACTGGCCTCCGACGTGAAGGCGGCCGCCCAGTCGGGTGATGCGTCGCTCGTGATCGGCTCGAAGCACACGCCGGATCTCCCGGCGAACCTCTTCTACAGCGTGTACTCCGACACCGGACAGGTCTTCAAAGGCGATTCCGAGACGACCTTGGCCGAGGCGGTCGCGAGAAACCAGGACGACGCCAGGGAGTTCGACCGCAAGATCGTGGCAGCTGCCCGCCTCGCGTCCACCGGCGAGGTGGAACAGGCCAAGACCGCCATGGTCGCCGCTCTGGACGGCAACCCGCTCGGTGCTGGTCTGGGGCCGATCGAGGCGGAGAGGGCCTGGGCCGAGGCCGAGAAGAGGCGACTCGACATCTACCCCAAGACCGGCAGGGAGGCGCCCGCTCCGATGCCCCGCCCCACGGGCAAGGAGCTCGAGAGCCGCATCAACAGCGTCCTGTGGCGCAACGCCACGGCCACGTTGTTCCTCGGCGCGACCAAGGCAGACGTCCGAGCGGGTGTGCTCAGGCTCTTCGAGGCCATGAAGGACGTCGTCGCCGTGAAGCAGAGCGAAGTCAACGGCCAGCGCGTTCTGACTCTCAGCGCTTCCTCGAAGTTCCTCGGCGGCGATTATTCGCACGTGGTCACCATCGACGCCGGCAACGGCCTTCCGATTCGCGACGAGTACTTTCCCGCGGAGAACGCACCGAACGCCAAGTACTCGGTGATCGAGTTCCGCTCGTCCCGAGTCGATCTCGCCGATGTGGCTGCCGGCAAGATCTGACTCCGTCGGCGAGCCGTGGACCAGCGTCTCGAAACGGCCTCGCCGATGTATCGCTGCTGTACCGGGGAGTCCGACCCTGCGGGGATGAACAGAACCGCCAGAACGGCCTTGTACGCCGTGTCGGGAGGGGCGCTGTCCGCGCTGTTCACCCTCGCCGGGACCAACGAGGCGGAGGCGGCACCGCCACCTCCGCCCAAACCCGCTCCTTCGCCCGCGCATGGGATCGAGGAGAAGAAGATCGCGCAGAGGCAGCGGGCTGCGGCGCCGAAGCCTCCGGCGCCTGCGAAGCCGAAGCCGAAGCCGTCTCCCGCGCATGGGACCGAGGAGAAGAAGATCGCGCAGAGGCAGCAGGCTGCTGCGCCGAAGCCTCCGGCACCAGCCAAACCGAAGCCGAAGCCGTCTCCCGCGCACGGCACCGAAGAGAAGAAGATCGCGCAGAAGCAGAAGCAGACCGCGCCGGCCACCCAGCAGGCGCGCCCCTCGCCGCCGCGTCCCAGGGAACTGCCGCAGTCCCTGCGGATCGCCGAGCAGGCGGCGGAGCGGCAGGCGAAGTCCGAACGGCAGTTCGCCGCACAACGCCAGCCCGCCAAGACCGACGACGTGGTGCAGCGCACGGCGGCTGCTCGCCGCGACTACGCGGCATCCCAGCAGGGTGGCGCTCCAGGCACGGGGCTGCGGCGGCAGGCATCCCAGGCGCGGGACGAGGCCAACCGCCTCGCCGGGGTGCGCGACCGGAACCGGAGCACGTCGCTGTTCGACCAGGAGCGGAACCGCAAGCTGGCCGCCGAGGCCGACGCGAGGGCCGACGCCCTGGAAAGCAGGGTCTTCCAGGACCACGTCAAGGCCCAGCTCACCAAGAACGCGCGGCAGAACGCAGCCGGGAGGAACGTGTTGCTCGGGCAGGCGCCGGCCGCACCGCCGGTCTCCCGGCCGGGCAAGGGGCTTCCACAGTCGGTGCGGCTCGCCGAGTCGGGCGCGGAGCGGCAGGCCGAGACCGAGCGGCAGTTTCGCCTGCACCGGCTGACGAGCAAGGTGGACAACCCCGTTCCGACCGACGACGTGCTGCAACGCACGGCGCCTGCTCGGCGTGACTACGCGGCGTCCCAGCAGGGCGGTGCGCCCGGCAGCGGGTTGCCGCGGCAGTCCGATCAGGCACGGGACGAGGCGAACCGCCTCGCCGCCCTGCGCGACCGGAACCGCACCGCGCCGCCGGCCGAACAGGAGCGACTCCGCCGGCTCGCCGCAGAGGCCGAGGCGGAGGCAGTCGCCCTGGAAAGCCGGGAGATCGTTCAGCGGAACCGCCGCGAGCGGGCCGAGGCCGAGCGTGTCCAACGCGAGCACCAGGACCGGTTGCGCCGCGAAGCGGAGAACCGCAACCGGCCGCCCCAGTCGGTGGGGGTGTGCCTCAACGGGTCCGCGACCTTCGTGGCCTCGGCCAAGGGCGGCGGCTGCCTCGTCTTCGACAGCAAGGGCTTCGGGTACAGCTACCAGGAGACCCTCGGCGTCGAGACCGGTCTCGGTCTCAGCGGCAGCGCGACCGTGCAGGCGTCCTCCGCGACCATCGAGAACCTGAACGGCCCCAGCGTGGTCGCGGGTGCGTCGGGAGTCGTCGGAGTCGGCGCCGAAGGATCGCTCGGCGTGAGCACCGACGGCAGCAACAACTGGACCGCCTCGGCCGGCCCCGCGGTCGGCGGGGAAGCGAGCGTCGGAGTCGGCGGGCAGGTCACGAACGCCGCGCGACTGGGGGACTGGACGGACCTCTTGTCCGTGCTGACCGGGCCGATGCCCTTCAGGTGACCGGTGTGAGGGGCACTGCCGCTGGTGCCCCTCACACGGCGGTGAGTCCCCGCAAAGCCGGCGCCGTGACCAAGTGCTCCAAGAGGTCGTAGGAGTCCGGCCTCATCTCCCCGAGACGCGCGGCGAACTGCACCGGAGTCCACTGTGGACGCGCCAGGAACAGGGCCGCGGCCGCCCGCACGGCGAGGGGCAGACCGCCGGTGCGCCGAACCACCTCCCGCACCACGTCGGCGGGTGCCCCCGTGCTGGAGCGGAACAGGTCGGCGGTCTGCGCCGCGGGCAGCGGCAGCAGCCTCATCGGCTCGATCGCGTCCAGGTGCAGCACGCGGGTGCACGCGGTGACCACGACCATGCAGCCGGCGCTGCCGGGCAGCAGCGGGCGGACCTGGTCGCTGCTCGACGCGTCGTCCAGGACCAGCAGCACCCGTCGTCCGGCCAGGTGCGCGCGCCAGACCGCTGCGCGTTCCCCGATGGTCTCGGGGATGTCGCGCACACCCGCGGCGCGCAACAGCCGTGCCAGCAGCACGTTCGCACTGAGCGGATCGCCGTCGGGCGCGAGGTCCACGAACAGCCGGCCGTCCGGGAACTCCCCGGCGATCCGGTGGGCGGCGTGCACCGCGAGGGCGGTCTTCCCGACGCCCGGCACACCGTCGACGACGACCACCGGCACGCCGGTCGCGGCCGACCGGCTCAGCTCGGTCAGCCGCGCGACCTCGCGGGAGCGGCCGGTGAAGTCCGGCACGTCCCGGGGCAGGTCGCACCGGCCGCGCCGGGCGGCGGGTTCCGCGAGGGCGTGCCGGTGGGCCTCCGCGAGCGCCCGGCCGGGGTCGACCCCCAGCTCGTCCACGAGCACGCGCCGCGCCTCGTCGTAGGTCGCCAGCGCCTCGCTGCGGCGGCCCGCCCGGACCAGGGCCAGCACCAGCCGCGCCCACGGCCCTTCGCGCAACGGGTCCGCGGCGGTCAGGTCGCGCAGCAGGGCGATCGCCTCGCGGTGGCGCCGTGCGGCGGTCAGCGCGTCGGCCAGGGTCTCGCGGACCTCCCAGCGCAGCTCCTCCAGTTCCGCCACCACCGGTGCCACGACCTCGTCCGGCAGGTCGGCGAACGGCGTGCCGCGCCACAGCTCCTCCGCGGCCTCCAGGTGGCGCACCGCGCTCTCCGCGTCCCCTCGCGCCATCGCGGTCCGCCCCTGCGCGGTGTGCTGCCGGAAGCACTCGACGTCCACGTCACCGGGTTCCGCGCACAACCGGTACGCACCCGCACGGGCCTCGATCCTCGGACCGTCGCCGTGCGGCGCGAGCAGGTCGTGGCGGATCTGCCAGACGTAGCTCTTGATGTTCGACAGCGCCGACCGCGGCGGCACCCGGCCCGGCCAGATCGCCGCGGCCAGCCGGTCGCGGTCCACCCAGTCGCCCCGGCTCACCAGCAGCCGCGCCAGCAGCGCGGCGGGCTTGCGCGCGACCCGCCGGGGCCCGTCCTCGCCCGGCACCCGCATCTCCGTCGTCCCCAGCACGCGGAACAGCACCGCCGCACCTCCGTTCTCCTCTGCCGTCACGGTTCGCACCGTCGCAGGGGGAACATGAGGATTCGATGACACGGTGCCTCAGGTCCTGCAGGTCGCCCCGCGGACGGGTTTGGGCGGGCTCTCCAGCACACGCGTCCCGTCGGTGGCCTGGACGAGGAAGCAGTACCGGGTCGCACCGTCCACCGGGACGCGCATCGAGCGGCTGCGGACCATGAGGACCTGCGGTTTCTGGTTCTCCGCCGCCACGACGACGGCGAAGGTGAAGCCGTCCGGGGCCTGCCAGGCCAGGTCGACGTGAACCCCGCCGTCGACCGGATCGGCCAGCACGAGCGCGACCGGCGGGGCCGCCGAGCTCGTCGCGCTCGTGGGCGTGGACGCGCTCGTCGTCGTGGACGCCGCCGACCGCGGGACGGCCGGCTGGTCGTGGA
>NZ_JBHXCW010000112.1:0-24229 GCF_042725365.1 Lentzea sp. NPDC060358
CACCACGCCGTGGTCGGCGATCCAGGCGTGCACGGACTGCTCGCCGATCGCGAAGATGGCCGCGACCGCCGCCGCCCAGACCGGGTCGGGCCGCCCGGCCAGGTGCTCGCGCGCGGCCCGCACCAGGTCGGGGTCGGAGGCGGGCTCGGACAGGATCCGCTCGATGGTCGTGCCGGCCTGCTTGCCGACCCGGCGCCGGGCCTCCTCGGCCAGTTCGGCGTCGACGGCGAACTCGGGGGCCGGGTCGACGCCGCGCTGGCGGACGGCGTCGCGCAGCCAGGACCGGGGAATGGTCCAGGTGTCCTCGTCGGCGGGCAGCGGCTTGGCGCCTGAGGCGGGCTGCCGGGGTGCGGTAGCCGGTTCGGTGGTGACCGGGGTGGCGGCTGCGGGCTCGGTGGCCGTCGCCGGCTCGACCGGGGAGTCCGCCGCGGAGGGGGTCGTGGCGGGCGCCGGGACTCCTGCCGTGGCCGTGGAGCTCGTGGCAGCGGAGTTCGTGCCGGCGGAGTTCGTGCCGGCGGAGTTCGTGGCAGCGGAGGTCGTAGCGGAGGGGGTCGTGGCCGTGGAGCTCGTTGCGGTGGAGTCCGCGGAGGGGGCCGACGCACCCGTCACCGCGCGGTAGCCCTTCTTCTCCTTGTCCGCCACGAGTTTCGCCACGTGCGCCTCGGCCGCCTCGGTGGACGCGAGGTCCTTGGTCTGGGTCTGGCCGTTGGTGTCGAGCCGTCCGAAGCGGACGGTGACCTCGGTGCCGGTCCTGCCGATCTCCCAGAACTTGGCCGAGCTGCCGGAGACGAGCTCCCACCTGCGCACTGACTACTCCTCGCGTTCGAGCCGTGACTGTCTTCCGTGGACTTTCCTGCCGGTACCGGTCTGACGTGTTTCGTCAGCCGGGCGTTCCCGCGTTACGCGTGCAGCGACTCCAGTTCCGCGAGGAGTTCGGAGGCGGTGACGGGGTCGACCTCGAAGGTGTCCGGGCTGCCGCTGCGCGGGGGGAACCAGGCGCCCTCGCCGGTGGGCGAGAACCACAGGGAGGTGAACTTCATCTCGGGGAACATGTCGACCACGCCCACGGTGATGCCGGGGTCCACGCAGGCCACCAGCGCACCACCGGCCGGGAGCGGGCGGGTCATCCAGGGCTCGGTGCCGTTGTCCTGGGGCTGGCAGCGTTCCCAGCCGCGTGTGGTCAGGCCGAGGAGCTTGCCGACCGGCATGTCGCGGCCGACGTACTTCTGCAGCTGCGGCACCAGGTCCTCGCCGGGCGCGAAGGCGTGCACCGGGCGGCCGAGCTGCGGGAAGGGCTGCAGGATCTCGTAGTCGGCGAACACCTCGCCCCACGCCTCCAGCGCGCCGGCCAGCGCCACCGGGTGCGCCAGGCGGACGGTCGCGTCCGCGGGGAGGGTGACCTCGTCGTCGTTCGCGTCGGCGAGGGTGCGGTCCTCGGCCGCCCGGAACGACAGGCCGTCGTCGGTGACCCAGACCAGGCGGCGCACCAGGTGCCACAGCAGCGGGTGCCCGGCCAGGACGGTGTGGAACTCCTCGGCGGTCCAGCCGCGCTGCTCGACCATCGCCCGTTCCAGGCGGTGGACCTGCGCGGTGGCGAGTCCGCGGACGTCCTTCTTGAGCGCCGTGAACCGCTTGTGCTCCGCCGGCGCCAGGTCCTGGTCGTCCTTGGCGCCGGGCTTGGGGAGGTCCTTGCGGCGCTTGCCGTCCGGGTCGAGGACGTAGGGCTTGAGCTGTTCGTCGAAGCCGACGGTGAACTGCCGCGGGCCGTAGTCGACGACCAGGGTGGCGGCGTCGTCGAGGCCCAGGCGGGGGACGAGGCGGTCGGAGAGCTGGTCGCGGCTCAGGCCCAGGGTGGCGGCGATGCCGGCGACCTTCTCCTGCGCCCTGGTCTTGAGCCCCTTGAACTTGACCCGTTCCGCTATGCCGTTCAGGGCGGTCAGCGCCGCCTCGCTGCCGATCTGCGCGAGCACGTCGAGGCCCGTCACGGCGCGCGCGTGCTGGCTCTCGCCCGGCCAGGCGCGGATCAGCGGCGCGAGGCGGCGCACCGTCTCGTCGTCGCCGAACCAGCCGAGCGCGGTGAGCGCCCAGCCGTCCTTCGCCGGCGCCTCGAGGTCCTGCCAGCGGCAGAAGACGGCCCAGCCGAACTCGGCCAGCGACGCGCGGTCGAGGCCCTCCACCGCGAGCGGCAGACCGGGGTAGGTGGCGTCCGGTTTGGACAGTGCGGCGGTCGTGAGCAGGTTCCGCGCCGCCGCGGCGGACAGCGCGCCCGAGCCGTCGGCCAGCAGCACCTGGGGGAGCAGCCGCGGGTCGGCCCAGTCGACCGGGGGCAGCTTGGCGGGCAGGACGTCGAGCGAGTCGACGTCGATCAGCGTGCGCGCGCCCGCTTCCACCGCCGCGGAGATCCCGGCGGCGACGGCGACGACGTCGACACCGATGTGCAGGTGGAGGTGGCGCAGGGCCGCCTCGGCGTTGCGCCGCGCCGGACCCGCCGGGCCGAGCGCGGCCGGCAGCAGCAGGCGGGCGGCGGCCTCGCGGTGCCGGGACAGCCACGACACGGCGACCGCGCGGACGGTCTTGAGGCGCACCAGCCAGTCCGCCACGACCGCGGCGGCCTCGGCGGTGGCGTACGGCAGCAGGACGGCACCGGCCGTCTGCGGGTGGGCCGCGGCCAGGCGGGCCATCGGGGCGTTCGCCTCCAGCCCGAACCGCGCGGCGACGTGCCGGCCCCAGTCCTCGCAGCCCCAGCTGTCGCCGGGCACCCAGTCCGCGAGCAGTGGCCGGGCGAGCTCCTCCGGGCCCATGTCGAAGAGCAGGTGGTCGTAGTCGTGCCGGGCGCGGCCGCGGGCCACCAGCGCGGGCCAGTCGCGGGCGACCACGTACCGCCGGCTCGAGAGCTGCAGCCACTCCTCGTGCTCGCCCGGCAACCACGCGATGTGGCCGGCGGGAACCGGGACGTCCTTCACCACCACGGGTTTGGGCTGCGGGCGGCGGTGCTCCCACGGCGGCACGGCGAGCACCCGCGGCACCGCGTCGACAGGCGCGTCCGGCACCGTCTCGGGCGGGGTCACGCCCTGCGGCAGGGGCAGGCCGGGGTGCGCCAGCAGGTGCACGCGCAGCAGGGCGCGGGCTTCCGCGTCGTCGCCGGCCCGGGCCGCGAGCAGCCGGGCCGCCCGCGCCGGGTACGCCGCCATCGCGGCCGCCAACGCCGGCCGCACGTACCGCTCGCGAATCCGGTTGAGCAGCAACAGGAACGCCTCGTCGGTCGGCAGCACCGCCAGCGCGTGCAGGCCGCGCTTGCGGCTGTCCCCGTCCCAGTCGACCTTGGCGCGCAGGTCCGCGTCCAGCCGCCGGGTGAGCGCGGGCCCGTGCACGTGCAGCGCCGTGGCCAGACCGACGGGCGACCAGATGACGTGGCCGACGCGCAGGCCGTCGAGGTGGTCGAGCGTGCTCGCCGAGCACAGCACCATCCAGAACGGGGCCCACTCGGCGGCGTTGGCCTCCTCGAACCAGTCGTGCCGCGTCGGCACCAGGAACGCCCGCGCGGCCAGGCTGAACGCGTCGCCGGTGAACGGCTCCACCGCCCCGGCCACCGCATCGTAGGTCTCCTGGTCGGCCACGGCCAGCGCGGTCCGCACCTCGACGAGCGCGCGGGCGCTGGCGACGTCGTCGCCGTAGTGGCGCGGCGGCCCCCAGCGCAGGGAGTGGCCGGACCACTCGCCGGTGCGGCCGTCGCGGTAGTGGTGGACGTGCACCGACGGGTGGTGCACGGCGGCGGCCGCGGCGAACGGCAGGCCGAAGTCCTCGATCCACCAGTGCACGGGCGAGTCGTCCGGGGCGGCCACCTTGGCGAGGGCGGCGGCGCCCACCGGGTCGGGCGTGCCGGCGAGGTGGGTGCGCAGGGCGTGGACCAGGGTGTCCTGCGACGCCGGGTGCTCGAGGACCTCCGCGATCTTCTCGCCGTGCCGCGCGATCTGGTCGCGGACGTGCTGGGCCCGGGTGGGGTCGACCGCGAAGTCGGGGAGGGGGTGGGCGTCGCGGCGGCGCATCGCCTTGGACAGCCACTCCTCGGGTAGGACCCAGGTGTCCTCCTGCTGGGGGGAGAGGGCGGCTGGGGGTGCCGGCGCGGGAGGGGAGGTGAGGGGTGGGTGGGCTGGGGTGGAGTCGGCCTGCGTGGGCGCTTCGGTGGGTGGGTGGGCCGGGGTGGTGGTGGGCGGGGCGGCCTCTGCCGGTGCCGGGGCTGGGGCTGCGGGGGAGAGGGTGTGCGTGACCACCTCGGTGGGTGGCTGGGCGGGGGTGGTGGCAGGCGGGGCGGCCTCTGTTGGCGCCTCGGCGCGTGCCTGGGCCGGGGCGGCGGGGGAAAGGGTGTGCGCGGCCACCTCGGTGGGCGGCTGGGCCGAGGCGGTGGTGGAGGGAACGGCCTCTGTCGGTACGTCGGCGGGCTGCTGGGTCGAGGCGACGACGGGGGAGTCGGCCTGTGCGGGCGCCTCGTCGGGCCGCTCGACCGGGGTGGCGGCGGAGTGACCGGCCATCTCGGTGGCCGGCTGAGTCGCGGTGGCGGAGGAGACCGCCTGCGCGACCACCTCGGTGGGCTGCTGGGGCGAGGCGGCGGAGGAAACAGCGTGCGCGGCCACCTCGGCACCGGCGGGCCGGTAGCCCTTCTTCTCCTTCTCCGCCACCAGCTTCGCGACGTGCGACCGCGCCGCCTCCTCGGAGGCCAGCTCCTTGGTCTTCGTCTGCCCGGCCGTGCCCAGCCGTCCGAACCGGACGGTCACCGCGACGCCGTCGCGGTCCACCTCCCAGAACTTGGCCGAGCCGTCGGCGACGAGTTCCCACCTGCGCACCGCGAAACCCCCTGAGTCCGATCCGAGCCGATGTCCACGGACCGTACCCAGGGGGTCTGACACTTTCTGTTGATCAGGCGAAGTCGCTGGTCACGGCCTCCGCCGCGGTCCTCCACCACAGTGCGGTGTCCGGTGGGAGGAGCACCTGGCCGTCGCGCACGCCGTAGTAGGACGAGGCGAGCAGCACCGGGCCGGGGTCCGGCAGTTCGACGACCGCGCCGGAGAGGTTCAAGGCGCAGGCGACGCCGTCGCGTTCGAACCACAGGACGCCCTCGGGGCCGTCGACCCAGGTGACGGTCACGCCGGTCGCGGGGTTCTCGCGGCGCGCGCGCAAAGCGGTGCGGTAGAACGACAGCATCGAATCCTGATCGCCCGCCTGGGCCTCCACGCTGAGCTTCGCCCACTCCGGTGGCTGCGGCAGCCAGGAGCCGCCGGTGCCGAAGCCGAGCGACGGGCCCGCGGTCGTCCACGGCAGCGGCACCCGGCAGCCGTCGCGGCCGCGTTCGGTGTGGCCCGACCGCTCCCACATCGGGTCCTGCAGCACCTCGTCCGGCAGGTCCAGCACCTCGGGCAGGCCCAGTTCCTCGCCCTGGTACAGGTAGACCGAGCCCGGCAGCGCCAGCATCAACGCCAGTGCGGCGCGCGCACGGCGCACACCCTTCTCGCCGCCGCCGTAGCGCGTCACGTGCCGTTGCACGTCGTGGTTCGACAGCACCCACGTGGTCGGCGCGCCCACCGGTGCGACGGCGGCGAGCGACGAGTCGATGACCGAGCGCAACGCGTCGCGGTCCCACGGCGCCGTCAGGTAGTGGAAGTTGAACGCCTGGTGCATCTCGTCGGGGCGCAGGTACAGCGCGGTGCGCTCGGCGGACGGCGTCCACGCCTCGGCCACCAGCACGCGCTCGCCGGGGTAGGAGTCGACGACGGCGCGCCAGTCGCGGTGGATCTCGTGCACGCCGTCCTGGTCGAAGAACGGCAGCGGCGCGGTGCCCAGCAGCGTGAGCTGGTCGGCGTGGCCGATGTCGGGCAGCCCCGGTGCCTTGACCATGCCGTGCGCCACGTCCACCCGGAACCCGTCGACGCCGAGGTCGAGCCAGAACCGCAGGACGTCGCGGAACTCCTCCCGCACCTCGGGCAGTTCCCAGTTCAGGTCCGGCTGTTCGGGGGCGAACAGGTGCAGGTACCAGGACCCGTCGGCGACCCGCGTCCACGCCGGCCCGCCGAAGACGGACTCCCAGTCGTTCGGCGGCCGGTCGCCGACGCCCTCGCGGAAGACGTAGCGCTCGCGCCCGCGCCCGGCGAGGGCTTCCTGGAACCACGCGTGCCGGTCGGAGCTGTGGTTGGGCACGATGTCGACGATCACCCGGATGCCGAGCGCGTGCGCGTCGTCGACCAGCGCGCGCACGTCGCCGAGGTCGCCGAACTGCGGGTCGACCGCTCGGTAGTCGGCCACGTCGTAGCCGCCGTCGGCCATCGGCGAGGCGTAGAACGGCGTGATCCAGACCGCGTCGACGCCCAGGTCGCGCAGGTGGGCCAAGCGCGAGCGGATGCCGGGCAGGTCGCCGACGCCGTCGCCGTCGGAGTCGGCGAAGCTGCGCACGTAGACCTGGTAGATGACGGCGTGTCGCCACCAGTCCTGGGACATGTCCTTGCCTTCCGATGGGGTGTGTCAGCGGTCCAGGAAAGACGTTGCAAAAGTTTTCCGCAAGTCGGCTTGGGTTTTGATCATCTCACCGGTGCGTTTCTGCAAACTTTTGCAACGCCGGATAATGCGTTGCGGACGCGCGTCGTCCTCCGTCAGAGTGGGTCTCGACCGACCGGAGAGGAGCCAGCCGTGATGCAGCAGGACATGCGCCACCAGCACGCCTGGTGCTCCTCGGCATGAGCTGACCTCATGATCCGGGGAGCCGTCCCGTCGCCCGTGCGACGAGGCGGCTTTTTCATTGCCCGTTGGTCCAACCGGCACGGACGCCGCGCTCTGGTCGCGGAGATCGAGGTTCGAGTCCTCGACGGGCAGCTGTGACCGAAGCCGAAGCAGTCGAGGCGCCAGGTCGTGGTCCTGGTCGAAGCCGGTGCGAGTCCGGTCGGTCACCCCACGCGCGTGATCCGGTGATCACCCAGGCCTCATGAGCCCGGGGTGCCTGGTTCGACACCAGGACGCGCGACCAGCAGGTCGAGGAAGGCGTCGTGCAGCGACGAGTTCGACGCGAGCACGACGTCGTCCCCGACCACGGTGACCCTGCCGCCCGCCTCCTCCACGAGCACCGGCAGGCACGCCAGGTCGAACTCGTCGAGATCCGCGCCCGCGGCGACGACCACGTCCACCGCCCCGGTGATCAGCCGCAGCACCGACAGCGAGTTGTCCACCACCAGTCCTCGCGGCAGCACGGGCTTGTCCCTGCCGTGCAGGCAGATCCGCGCTCGATCCGGTGAGTCCCGAGTGGACACGCGGGCGACTTCCTCGTGACCGCCGCGGAGGACGCGGCACCCGATGCCCCGGCCCGCCGCCATCGTGATCCCCAGCGACGGCAGCACCGAGACCGCCAGCGCCCCTTCCAGCGCCAGGTCCACCGAGTAGGTCGGCCGGCCGCGCACGAAGTCGGCCGTGCCGCTGATCGGGTCGACCAGCCACCGCCTGCCGGAGGTTCCCCGCCGCTCGGGGAGCTCCTCGCCGTGCACGCCGTCGTCGGGCACGGCCTCCGCCAGCCGTCGCCGGACCAGTTCTTCCACGGCAACGTCGGCCGGTGTCACCTCGCTGCCGTCGGCCTTGTAGCGCACGTCCCGGCCGCCCACGCCGAACGCGAGCTCCGCCGTCTTCGCCGCCTCGCGGGCGATCCGCAGCGCGAGGCACATGTCCGTCCACATGGCCGGTGAGCTTGTCGGCCGGCACCGCGCACCCGGAACTGGTGTAGCGTTGTGCTACATGATCGAGTTCGTGCTCGGCGAGAGCGATCTGGCGGACGTGCGCTTCGCCGTGTCCCCGTTGAGCGAGCTCACGCTCAGCCTGCGGGTGCTGAAGGACCCGGCGAAGTACCCGCTGCACCTGCCGTGGGTGCGCCGGGTGCGCGGTGTCGACACCGAGGTCCTGCTCGCCCTGTCCGACGACCGCGGCTGGACGCCGGACTTCCTCAGCCCCCGCCCGCGCACGCCGTTCACGCGGATCGCCGACGAGTTCGCCGCGCTCGCGACGACCTCCACGCGCACGATGCGGCGCGACCTCCGCGCGGTGCTCGGCGACGTGCCCGCCGTCCTGCGCGACCGCGGCCGCGTGCTCGAAGCGCTGCGGACGTACTGGGACGCCGCGCTGGCCCCGCACTGGGGCCGGATGCGCGCGGTGCTCGAGGCCGACATCGCCCACCGCGGCCGCGAGACGGCCCAGCACGGGCTGGGCGCGATGTTGTCCGGCATCTCCGGCCGGATCTCCTTCGCGAGCCCGGTCGTGCGGGTGCGGATCGCGGGCGTCGAGCCGTGGCGCCGGGAAGCGGGCGGGCACGGGCTCACGATGGTGCCGAGCGTCTTCACCAGGCACACGGCGGTGCCCGTCGACCGGGACGCGCCGCCGTTGCTCATCTACGCGGCCCGCGGCGCGGGCACGCTGTGGGAGACCGGGCGCGACCGCGGGCCCGCCGCGCTCGCGGGTGTGCTCGGCCAGGTACGGGCGGACCTCCTGGCTGGCCTGCGCGAACCGCGGTCGTCCACCGACATCGCGCGGCTGGCCGGGGTGACTACGTCGGCGGTGAACCAGCACCTCCGGGCGTTGCGCGCGGCCGGTCTGCTGGCCTCGCAACGGCACGGGCGCAGCGTCGTGTACGCGCGGTCCGAGCTCGGCGACGCCCTCGTGTCCCACGCAGTGGAACCGGGAAGCGGCGCGCCGGGCCAGTCGTTGGCATGGGCATGAGCGGATTCGCGGAGGACTGGCAGACCTGGAAGACGGACCGGGAGAACGCGCTGGCGGACCCGTACGGGTGGTTGGCGCTCGTGTCGCTCGACTGGCTGGAGACGACCCCACGTTCCTACGACGGACTTCCGGGCGTGTGGTGGCAAGACGACGACGCGGCGTACTGGCAGGAAGACGGGAAGGAACCGCAGCGGTTCGAGCTCGTGCAGAGCGGCCCCGGCACGCGCGTGGCGGCCGGTGACGTCGAGATCGAGATCGCCCGCCGCGGCGGCTACCTGATCCGCGTGCACGACCCGAAGGCCGACGTCCTCGCGAACTTCCGCGGCGTGCCTTCGTACGAGCCGGAAGAGAAGTGGGTGCTGGAAGGCGTCTACGAACCGTTCGACGTGCCCGTGCCCACGACCGTCGGTGCGGTCGTCGAAGGTCTCAGCCACGTGTACGAGGCACCGGGCCGTGTGCGGTTCACCCACAACGGCTCCGAACACACGCTGACGGCGTTCAACGGGCGCAACGGCGACCTCAACATCCTCTTCACCGACGAGACCAGCGGCGTCACCACCTACGCGGCCAACCGCTCACTGGCCGCGGCGCCGGTCGGCGGCAGGGTCGTGCTCGACTTCAACCGGGCGACGAACCTGCCGTGCGCCTTCACCGACTTCGCCACCTGCCCGCTGCCGCCCGCGGGCAACCACCTGCCGTTCGGCGTCGAGGCGGGGGAGAAGATCCCGCACGAGCGGAGCTAGTCCTCGCACCCCTCGCCGTCCCCGTCCCTGTCCAGGTCGTAGACGTCCGGACCGATCACGCGGACCGGGCCCGCCACGTACGCGGGGCCGTTGCCACTGCCGCCCTCGCAGTCCACGTCCGACGCGATCGGCACGCACGGGCTGTAGCTCGCGTGGCAGCCCGGCTGCTGCGCGGGCCGGGGCTCGGGCTGGGGTTGCGGACTCGGCTGCGGGACGGGCTGCGGCTTCGGCTCGGGTTGGGGCTGGGGTTGCGGAACCACCGGCGGAACCACCGGTGGCGCAACGGTCGTCGTCGTGGTGGTCGTTGTGGTGGTGGTCGTGGTCGTCGACGTCGTGGTGCTCGTCGGCACCGCGACCGTCGTAGTGGTGGTGGGCGCGGCCGTGGACGTGAGCGCCGCCGCCGTGTCCACCTCGGGCGCACCTGCGCCAGCCACCGCGCCGACGAGCGCGACCGCAATGAGGAACGCGAACACGCTCGCCGCGCCGATCGCCACGGGTGCCACCCACGACGGGGTGCCCGACACCGGCACCACCGCGCCGCGGGGGACCTCGCGGGGCAGCCGCAGCACGACCCGCAGCACCCCGGTGGCCCCGCGCTGCACCAGCGCCGTGCAGCCGGTCCACCCGCCACCGGACTCCACCTGCATGAGCAGCGACGCATACCGTTGCGACATCGGGAAAGTCAGCTCGCCGACCCGCTGGCCGTCGAGCCGCACCTCGATGCCCCGGCAACCCCGGTACTCCCCGCCCGAGATCGCGCACCACGTCAGGTGCACGGCGACCTGCCGCGTCACACCGTCCGGCACGGCGTAGCGGGCGAGCGTCAGCTGGTGGTGCTCCTCGCCGGTGACGGTCACCGGCACCTCGCCGGGCACCATCACCAGACCGGCGGCCGAGTTCTCGATCACTGTCGCAACTCCCTCGGGTGAACGGCTACGGCCAGTTCAATCGAGGGCTCGCGCGAGGCGTTACAGAGGACGCCGGTGCACCCGGCCGGTCAGGCGCTGGAGCGCTTGACCAGCGACGTGGGCAGCAGCAGCGACGGCGGCAGTCCCGCCTCGCCCGCGAGCTCCGCGAGCAGCCGCCACGTCATGGTGCGGCCGAGCTCCTCGACGTCCTGGCGGATCGTCGTGAGCGGCGGGGTGGCGGTCGCGGCGAACACCGAGTCGTCGAAGCCGACCACGGCGACGTCCTCGGGAATGCGCTTGCCCTGCGCGTGCAGGACCTGGAGCGCGCCCAGCGCCATGATGTCCGCGGCGACGAACACCGCGTCGATGTCGGGTGCCTTGCGCAGCAGGCGTTCCATCGCCCGCGCGCCGCTCTCGGGGGTGAAGTCGCCGTGTGCCACCAGGTCCGTGGCGACCTTGCCCTCGCTCAGGCCGCGCCGGAACCCGCTCAGCCGGTCCGCGCCGACGGCCATGTCCTTCGGGCCGGCGACGGTGGCGATGCGCTTGCGCCCCAACGAGAGCAGGTGGCGCGCGGCCTCGAGCGCGCCGCTGAAGTTGTCGGCGTCGACGAACGGCACGGTCTTGCCCAGCGGACGGCCGCCGGACACCACGGGCAGGCCGATCTCGGCCAGCATGGGCACCAGCGGGTCCTCGCCGTGCAGGCTCACCAGCAGCGCGCCGTCGACGTGGCCGCTGCTCAGGTAGGACACCAGGTCCTCGGTGTCGGAGGGCTGGCTCATCATGAGCAGCAGCTGCACGTGGCGCCCGGCCAGTTCCGAGTGGACCCCGCGCAGGACGCCCGCGAAGAACGGGTCGTTGAGCACGCGGCCGGTCGGCTCGGAGACCACGAGGGCGATCGCGTTGGCGCGGTTGCCGGCCAGCGCCCGCGCGGCCTGGTTGGGCGAGTAGCCCAGCTGGGCGATCGCCGCGTGCACGGCCTCGCGGGACTTGGCGCTGACGTACTGCTCGTCGTTGATCACGCGCGAGACGGTCGACTTGGACACTCCCGCGACCCGCGCGACTTCCTCGATCCGCGGGCCGGGACGTCGTTTCGCCGTCTCGGTCATGCGGTCATCCTAAGCTGCCTGGCCCGTCCACGACCGGCCAACACGGCGGCGGTTCATCTCGGTTCTCCCTCTTCACGGCGGTGTCGCACAAGTTTCGAAGATCGTCCGCACAAATCGCGCACAGCCGCCCCGAGTTCTGGCACCATGCGTCCCCGAGGAGGTCAGTTGCGGTATCGGCTTCTCGGGCCGCTGCAGATCTGGCGCGGGGGCGTGGAACTGCGGCTGGGCGGACCCAGGCAAAGAGCACTGCTGGCAGCGTTGGCACTGCACGCCAACGAGACGGTCAGCTTCGAACACCTCAGTGAGGCGGTGTGGGAATCCCCACCCGCGGCACCGGAGTCCAACATCCGCACCTACGTGGCGGCCCTGCGCAAGCTCGTGCAGGACGACCTCGTGACGGTGCCCGGCGGCTACCGGCTCGTGACGCCGCCCGACGACATCGACGTGGGCGTCTTCGACCGCCTGTGCGCGGCCGGGGACGACGCGCTCCGGCAGGGCGACCACCGCGCGGCGGTCGCCCGGTACGGGGAAGCGCTTGCCCTGTGGCGCGGCCCGGCGCTCGACGGCCTCGCGGTCGGGGCGCGGCTGGTCGCCGAGCTGACGCGGCTGCAGGAAAGGCGGCTCACCGTCGCCGAGCAGCACGCGCGCCTCGCGATCGAGCTGGGCCAGGGCGAACGGCTGATCGCCGAGCTGCGCCGGTTGACGAAGCAGTTCCCGTTGCGCGAACAGCTGTGGCTGCAGCTCATGCACGCGCTGCACCGCGCGAACCGCCCGGCGGAGGCGTTGCAGGCGTTCGAGGACGTGCGGGTCCTGCTGGCCGAGGAACTGGGCACCGATCCCGGTTCCGAGCTGCGGGAGCTGCACGAACGGCTGCTGCGCGGCGACGAGCCGCGCCCGGCGCTCAACACGCTGCCGCGCGACGTCGCGGACTTCACCGGCCGTGCCGCCGAGATCGAGCGGCTGACCAGGGCCGTCACCGGGAAGTCGGCGGTCGTGATCTCCGCGATCGACGGCATGCCCGGCGTCGGCAAGACGACGCTGGCCGTGCACCTCGCGCACCGGCTGGAGTACCCGGACGGCCAGCTGTTCATCGACCTGCACGCACACACGGCAGGACGTGCGCCCGTCGAGCCGACAGACGCGCTCGACGTGTTGTTGCGCGCGCTCGGCATGGAGGACATCCCCGTCAGCCAGGACGAACGCGCTGCCATGTGGCGTGGGGAGCTCTCGCGCCGGCGGCTGCTCGTCGTGCTCGACAACGCGGCGAGCGCCGACCAGGTGCGGCCGCTGCTGCCGGGCGTGCCGGGCTCGCTGGTGCTGGTCACCTCCCGCGCGCGGCTGGTCGAGCTGGAGGGCACGTCGACGCTCACGCTGGACGTGCTGTCCGAGGCGGAGGCGTTGCAGCTGTTCGCCACGATCGTCGGCGACGACCGGGGAACCGACGACGCGGCCCGCGAGGTCGTGGAGCTGTGCGGCCGGCTGCCGCTGGCCGTGCGCCTGGCGGCCGGCCGGTTGCGCAGCCGTCCGACGTGGACCACCGCCCACCTCGCGACGCGGTTGCGCGAGGGACGATTATCCGAACTGGACGCGGTGTTCGCGCTGTCGTTCGGTCAGCTGCCCGGCGGGCACCAGCGGCTCTTCGGCCTGCTGGGACTGCACCACGGCACGGACTTCGACGTCGACCAGGCGGCCGCGCTCGGCGAGCTCGACCTGCTGGAGTGCGACGGGATGCTCGAGGACCTCGTCGACGTGCACCTGCTGGAGGCCACCACCCTCGGCCGCTACCGGATGCACGACCTGCTGCGGCAGTACGCGCAGTCGCAGGTGGACTCGCCGCGCGAGCCGCTGACCCGGCTGCTCGACCACTTCCTCGACACCGCGAACCAGGCGACGCGGCTGATGTCGCCCGCCGCGCGCCGCTACGAGGTCGACATCACCTACCGCCCGGCGTCGCGCCTCGTGCTGCGCGACTACGACCACGCGGTGGAGTGGCTGGAAACCGAACGGCAGACGCTCGTCGCCGCCGTGGCGTTGTCACTGGACGGTGGGTGGCGCACGCACACATGGCAGCTCGCGCGCGCCATGACGTACTTCTGCATGGTGCGCGGGCACACGCGGGACTGGGCCACGATCAACGAGCTGGGGCTGCAGGCGGCGGAGGACGACCCGGCGGCGCTCGCGATCACCACGAAGAACTACGCGATGGTGTTCTGGCAGACCGCGCAGTACCCCAAGGCGATCCACCACAACGAACGCGCGATCGAGATGCTCCGCGAGCTGGGCGACCTGCAGGGGGTGGCGGGAACGCTGAACAACCTGTCGCTGGTCTACCGCAGCATCGGCCGCAACGCCGAGGCCGCCGAGCTGCTCGAGCAGGCGATCACGGTGGCCCGCGAGCTCGGCGACCGGCACCTCGAGTCGCAGGCGATGAGCAACGTCAGCAACATCTACAGCGCGGCCGGCCGCTACGACGAGGCGTTGCGGGCGTGCACGTCGGCGCTGGCGCTGATGCGCGAGCTGGGCAGCCGCCGCGACGAGGCGGACACGCAGAGCGCGCTGGGCATGATCCTGCACGCGATGGGCCGGCACACCGAGGCGCTGCAGGCGCTGGAGTCGGCGCTGGCCGCCGTGCGCGCGATCGGGGACGTCACCACCGAAACGGTGGTGCTGAACTACCTCGGCGACGTGCTGATCGCGGCCGGGCGCCCCGAGGACGCCGTGGCGCCGTTGCGCGAAGCCCTGGAACTGGCCGAGCGCATCGACGACCCCCGCGAGGCCGCGAACGCGCACAAGCACCTCGCCCGCGCCGTCGCCGACCCGGCCGAGGCGGCCCGGCACCAGCGGGAGGCCGACACGCGCTTCGCCGCGCTAGGAGCCGGGTGACCGCGGACCGGGCCTGCCGCCGGGGAGCACGGCGCCGCGCGGCACCCCGTCCCGCAGCACCGGCAGCAGCCCGGGGTGCTTGCTCATCAGCACCGCGGCCGTGCCGTTGCGCTGCTGGACGCGCCGGCAGAAGTGGGGCGACAGCGGCACCCCGAGGTAGGCGTCGGCGCGCGGCCCGTAGATCACCTCGCCCCCGGCCCCGCACCACGCGGCGGCGACCGGGGCGCCGTCCAGCCAGACGAACCCCTCCACGTACACACCGCCCTGGTGGCGCGCGGCCTCGCTGTACGCGTCGCTGAACGTCACCTGCGGCTGCAGGCGCGTTCCCGGACCGGCGGTCCACCACGTGCCGGCGTCGAGGACCAGCCCCTCCACGCTCGCGTGCGCCCACCCGGAGTCGTCGACGAGCGTGCGGAAGGGCGCCTCCAGCCCGATGAGCGCCGCCGTGAGCTCCTGCACCCGCCCATGGTGCGGCGTGCAGGCGTTTCCCGCTGTCCGAAGTGGACTGGTGCGGTGGCTGCGAACCCTTGCCGGGTTGTGGTCACCGCACTAGGTGATGCTGACGGGGATGGACACCTGCACCGGCCCGGCGACGCCGGAGATGACGCCGTCGCCCGCCTTCGGGCCCGCCTGCAACCGCGCCCGGTAGGTGATCGTCTGCCCGGGAGCGAGCGTCTGCCCGCCCTCGCACGTCACCGTGCCCTTGCCGGCGGGGCAGCCGACGAAGCCCGCGTTCACCTTGCCGGGGCCGACCGTCTTGATCTTGTCGGGCATCGTCAGCGTCAGCGTCGGCAGCGTCGTGGGGGCCGCGCCGTTGTTGGTGATGCTGATGTTCATCTCGTTGGCGGGGCCCTCGGTGGTCATCGCGATGCTGTCGGGCGCGCTGTGCGAGAGCTGGGCGTTGTTCGCGGGGACGAACCCCGTGGTGGTCGTCGTCGTCACCACGACCGGCGCGTTCGTGCCGCCGTTCTCGTTCGGCTGGGTGCCGCCCGGTGCCGCCGCCGACCCGCTGGCGGCCGAGGTGGGTGCCCCGCTCGCGTTCTGCGTGGTGCCCGGCTGACCCGGTTGCTGGGCGGTGCCCACCGAGGTGGTCGACGTGACCGTCCCGGCGGCACCGGGCGGCGTGGGCTCCGAGTCGTTGGAGGTGACCACGCCCGTGGCGACGACCACGACGGCCGCGGCCGAGGCGGCGATGCCCACGAGCCAGCTCGACGCGCTGAGCGTGATGGCCGCGCCCTTGGTCGCGGTCGCGGCGGCGGCGAGGTAGCCCGCCGTGCCCGTGCCCAGCACGATCGGGGCGACGAGCCCGCGCAGCGCGCCGTTGACGTCGGCCAGTTCCCTCGCGAGCTTGCGGCACTCGGCGCACTCGTCCATGTGCGCGTCGAGCTGGACGGCCTCGCGCCCCTTGAGCCCGCCGCGCGTCCACGACCCGAGCTTGGTGACGGTGGAGCGGCAGCTCTCCGCCGGTTCCTGGGCGACGTGCGCCTGCAGGAACGCCTTGCGCAGACCCTCGCGCGCACGGAACGCCATCGCCGAGACGCCGTTGGGCGTCAGTCCGAGCAGCGGCGCGATCTCACCGGGGGACTGGCCCTCGATGGCCGTGTGCCACAGCACCGTCTGCCACCGCTCGGGCAGCGTCGCGAACGCGCTGGCGGCGAGCGCCTGGTCGAGGTCCTCGACGGCCTTGTCGCGGAACGGCACGCTGGTCGCCTTGGTGGCGCCGGGCACCTCCTCGACGTCGCCCGCGAGCTCGAGCCGCTTCTCCTTGCGCGTCCTGTCGTAGGCCGCGTGCCGAACCGCCGTCAGCAGGTACGGCCGGAAAGCGGTTCCCGGCCCTCCGCCCGACCGCAGCGCGGCGAGGACCTTGGCGAACGCGTCGGCGACCAGGTCGTCGGCGTCGGCCGACGACGACGACAGCTGCATCGCCAGGATGTTCGCTGATCGCACGTGGCGTTCGTAGAGCTTGCCGTAGGCCTCGACCTCACCGTCGCGCACCGCGTCGATCAGATCCGAGTCCGAGGGCGGTCGACCACGCTGCCCGATCAAAGAATGCCGCCTCACGTTCATGCCCGCACTGATACGCGGACCCTATCGAGAGTAGTCAACACGAACAATCCACGCATACGAACTTGATGTAATAAAAAGATGTTCCGGGCGGTCCGGACCCGGCGAACACGGGTCTGATGGCCCTGGTGCGAGCCATGTTCGGCCTGCCGGGGGAGTGCTGTCCGGAATTCGGACAGATTCCCGCGCGAATCGAACGGCCCGGGTGCCGGGCGGGTCATCAACCGTCCGAATAGGACTGGGCGGGGAAGTGGACGGAATTCATTTCGTATCCTATGTTGTGCCGCGAGTCGGGTGAGGATGGCTCGGGCAAACGGGTGACGCGCCGCCGCAACTCCACTGTTCAGAGCCGGTCGGCGCTCTCGTGCAGCGACCGCACGGCGGGGCTGAACGCCGACCCGGTCGAATCGGTCGTCACCAGGTCCTCGTCCACCGTCCCGCGGCTGGTCACGGAGAAGATCGTCCCCCGGCCGGTGCCGGGGTCGAACGCGCGCAGTCACGGGCCGCTGCTCGACCCGCCGGCCAGGTCGCAGCCGGTCCGCCACGACGTGACCGAGTCGACCTCCAGCGTCGCCCAGGATGAGATCAGCGGTCCTCGAGCACGACTTCCAGCCGGGCTGTGAACGCGATCATCTCGCGCAGCCCCGCCTCGGCGGCGTCGGCGTCGCCCTCCACCGCGGCCGTGACCAGCGCCTGGTGCGCCGCGGCCATGCCCTCCCGGTCCGGCAGCTCCGGGTCGTCCGCGGCGGGCCGGGCCCAGCGGCGGTACAGCTCGGCCTCGTCGCGCAGCGCCTCGGCG
Organism: Lentzea sp. NPDC060358; assembly: GCF_042725365.1. Classification (NCBI taxonomy): domain Bacteria; kingdom Bacillati; phylum Actinomycetota; class Actinomycetes; order Pseudonocardiales; family Pseudonocardiaceae; genus Lentzea; species Lentzea sp. NPDC060358. Next base: position 17,243 of record NZ_JBHXCW010000112.1, read on the forward strand.
GCCTCGCGCAGCAGCGGGTTCGCGCACCCGGCGAGCAGCACGTGGTGCAGCTCGGTGTGCGCGTCGAGCCACTCCTGGCTCTCGGGGTCGTAGGGGGTGTGCCGGAACGTGTGGTGCGCGGCGATCAGCTGTGACTGCCAGCCCAGGCCGCCGTCGGCGATCGCCCGCCGCAGGGCGAGCGACTCCAGCTCCGCGCGCGCGTCGCAGACCTGGGCGAGCCCCTCCTGCGTCACCGCCCGCACCTGGAAACCGAGGTGCGGTTCCGACGTGACCAGGCGCAACGCCGACAGGCGCAGCAGGGCCTCGCGGACGGCGCCCGTGCTCACGCCGTAGCGCTCGGACAGCTGCGGGAACTTCAACCGCTCACCGGGGCGCAGCCGTCCGCCGAGGATGTCGGAGCGGATGAGCGCCTGGGTGTTCGCGCTGCGGGTGGCCGGGGAGTTCACGGACCGGATCATACGACAGTTGACAACGCTGCTAACTTTTAAAAGTACAAGCAACGATCAAAAGTTGGAGTGAGTTGTGCACGATCCCTTCGCCTCACTGCCGCCCGTCCCGAGCTTCGAGCTGACCAGCGCGGACGTGGCCGGCGACAGCCCGCTGCCCCCGGCGCAGTACGCGGCCATGAGCGGCCGGCCGGGTGCCGCCGACGTGTCACCGCAGCTGTCGTGGTCCGGCTTCCCCGCCGGGACCAGGAGCTTCGTGGTCACGATGTTCGACCCGGACGCGCCCACGCCGTCCGGTTTCTGGCACTGGGTGCTCGCCGACGTGCCCGCCGGCGTCACGGAGCTCGCGTCCGGCGCGACCCCGCCGGGCCCCGCCTTCCACGTCGCCAACGACGCGCGCGTGCAGGGCTACCTCGGAGCCGCGCCGCCCGCCGGGACGAAGCACCGGTACGTCCTCGCGGTGCACGCGCTGGACGTCGAGTCCGTCGTCCCGCTCGGCGTGGGGCCCGAGTCGACGCCCGCCATGCTGTCTTTCTCGATCCTGGGCAGCACGCTGGCCCGCGCGGTGCTCGTGCCGTGGGGCGGCGACGCCTAGAATCGGCCGGGAGCGGGCGGCTGCGGTAGCTTCGCCGGTCATGCCGGATGACCTGCCGTCCCGCCCGCCGACCGACCGGTTCGTGCTCACCCGCACGCTGGTCCTGGCCGCGGTCGCCGCGGGGCTCGTCTGCGCGACGGCGGTCGCGGTCACCGGCCAGGCGGAGTTCGCGCCGCTGGTCGGCTGGAACGTCGCGACCCTCGTCTACCTCGTCCGGGCATGGTTCGTCATCTGGCCGATGGACGCCGAGGAGACCGCCCGGCACGCCGTCCGCAACGATCCCGCGCGCCGGGTCGCCGAGGTGCTGCTGATCGTCGCCGCCCTCGCGAGCCTGGTGTCCGTCGGGTTCGTGCTGGCCCGCGCCGCGCACACCACGGGCGCGTCCGAACTGCTGCGCGTCGGCCTCGGCGTGTTGTCCGTGGTGCTGTCGTGGACGGTCGTGCACACGATCTTCACCCTGCGCTACGCACGCCTCTACTACTACGGCGCCGACGGCGGCATCGAGTTCAACCAGCCCGAACCACCGGACTACGGCGACTTCGCCTACGTCGCCTTCAGCATCGGCATGACGTTCCAGGTGTCGGACACGAGCCTCTCCGGCAGCGAGATGCGGCGCACGGCCCTGAAGCACGCGCTGCTGTCGTACCTCTTCGGCACGGGTGTGCTCGCCACCACGATCAACCTGGTGGCGAGCATCAGCAGCGGGTGAACCCTGTAGGTTGATGCACGCTGTTGCTCCTTCGTGGGGGAAGAACGCGTGATCGAGGAGCGGGCGCTGAGGTTCGCGCCGCTGCTGCTGGTGCTGTCGGTGGGCGTCCACGCCTTCAGGCTCGGCAACCCGGCCGACTGGCAGATGATCGACCTCAAGGTCTACTGGAGCCTCGCTCCTCACCTGCTGACCGACCAGCTCTACTCGATCAGCATGCCGTTCACGGCGGACTTCCCGCTGCCGTTCACCTACCCGCCGTTCGCGGCGGCGGTGTTCCTCCCGCTCTCGGCGCTGCCGTGGGTGGCCGCGAAGGTCGTCTGGCAGGCGCTGTCGCTGGTCTGCCTGTGGTGGCTCGTGCGCACGGCGCTGAAGCTGCTCGCGGCGAGGCTGGAGCAGCCGTTCGACGGGACGTGGTCGCGGCGCGCCCTGCTGTGGACCGCGCTGTTCGTGTGGGCCGAACCCGTGCGCAAGACCCTCGACTTCGGGCAGATCAACCTGCCGCTCGTCGCCGGGGTGTTCGCCGCGGTGGTCGCCACCCGGCAGTCGGTGGCGGGCCTCGGCGTGGGCCTCGGTGCCGGGCTGAAGCTCACGCCCGCGATCTCCGCGCTGTACTTCCTCGCCACCCGCCGGTTCGCCGCGGCGGCCTGGTCGGTCGCGGGCTTCGCGCTCACCGTCGCGCTCGGTTTCCTCGCCTCGGCCGCCGACTCGTGGCGCTACTGGTTCGAGCTGCTCGGCGCGGCCGACCGGGTCGGCCCGGTGGGATCGGTGATCAACCAGTCACTGCGCGGCGCGCTGTCCCGCTCGCTCGGGTACGACGTGGAGATGTCGTGGCCGTGGCTGCTCGCCGTGGCGGTGTCGGCCGTGCTGACGGCGTTGGCGTTGCGGGCGGCCGTGCGCGCGTCGGACACCCTTGCGGCCGTGGTCGTCGTGCAGCTGTTCGGGTTGCTGATCTCGCCGATCTCGTGGAGCCACCACTGGCTGTGGGTCCTGCCCCTGGTGCTGTGGCTGATCCACGACCGGCGCAGTCGTCTGCTCGCGGGCGTGTGGGTGGTCGCGATCGGCTCCGACCTGATCACGGTCCTGATCGACCTGCAGCCGTCGATCTGGGAGATCCCGAGACCGTGGCCGCTCGCGGCGCTCGGCTGGCTGTACCCGGCGCTCGCGCTGCTCACCCTCGCGCTCGTCCCGAAGCTGCTCGGCACCCGTGCCCCGCTCCACACGAACTAGAAGGCGGACCACGGTGCACGTGCTGGGGAAGCTGGAACGGCTGCTGCTGTCCGTCGCGCCGTGGCTGCTGGCGGTCTCGGTGCTGCTGCGCACGTGGGTGCTGGTGACCGGTTTCGGCAACGACTCGATGGACCTGCGGGTGTACTGGTCGCTGGCCCCGCACGTGCTCTCGGGCGACCTCTACGACGTCGTCTCGCCGCACTCGCCGGCGGACTTCCCGCTCCCGTTCACCTATCCGCCGTTCGGCGCGCTGGTGTTCCTGCCGATGACGTGGCTGTTCTGGGGCGCCGCCCAGTGGAGCTTCCGGGTCCTGTCGGTGCTGTGCCTGTACTGGCTGGTGCGCACGACGCTGCGGCTCGTCGCGGGGCAGCGGTGGACGGCCGAGGCGCGGCGGTGGCGGCAGCGGGCGCTGTTGTGGACCGCCGCGCTGCTCTGGATGATGCCGGTCTTCCACACCCTCGAGTTCGGGCAGATCAACCTGGTCCTGGCGGCGGTCGTGCTGGCCGCGCTGGTGGCGCGCGACGACGCCGTGGCGGGCGCCGGGATCGGTCTCGCGTCCGGGGTGAAGCTCGTGCCCGCCATCTCGGGCCTGTACTTCCTCGCGACCCGCCGGTGGGCGGCGGCGGTGTGGTCGGCGGTCGCGTTCGCGGTGACCGCCGGGGCCGGCTTCCTGGTGGACTTCGAGCAGGCGCGGCGGTACTGGTTCGTGCTCTTCGGCGACGCCGGCCGGGTCGGCCCGATCGCCACCGCGCACAACCAGTCGCTGCGCGGCGCCCTGTCCCGCAGCGAGGGCCACGACGTCGGCATGTCGTGGCCGTGGGTCGTCGCGGCGGTGCTGTCGGTGGTGGTCGCCCTGGTCGCGCTGCGGTCGGCGGTGCGGGCGGGCGACGCGGTGATCGGCGTGCTGAGCGTGCAGTTCCTCGGCCTGCTGCTGTCGCCGATCTCGTGGGACCACCACTGGGTGTGGGTCGGCCCGTTGCTGATCTGGCTGGCCTACGGGCGGGTCGCGCGGTGGGCGCGGGCCGTGCTGCCGGCGGTGTGGTGCCCGGTGATGTTCCTCGACGTGATCGCGTTCCAGCTCGACCGCCAGCCGACGATCTGGACGGTCAGCCGCCCCGGCTGGCTGTCGGCGCTCGGGTGGGCCTACCCGGCGTTCGCCGTGCTGACGCTCGTGGTGGTCGCCGTCGCGCTGCACACCCCGGCGCGGTCGCGGGACCGCGTGGCGCGGGCGGCTCGGGCAGGATGACCGGCGTGCCGGACAAGCTGACCGTCGACCTGCACCCCGTCTTCCGCAACGACCAGGACATCGACCGGGCCGTGCGCGCGGCGCTCTTCCGCGCGGCGGGGGAGCGGGTGGCGCTGCTCGAGATCATCACCGGCAAGGGCTCCGGCAAGCTGCGCGGCCGCGTGCTCGCGATGCTGAGGCAGCCGCACGTGCGGAAGCTCTACCGCCGGGTGGAGGTCGCGCCCGGCAACGACGGGATGGTGCTGGTGCACCTGAGATAGGGCCCCTCGCGCGCGGGGACAGGCCCGAGGGCCTGTCCCGGGGGTCTCGTCCCGGCCCTAGCGGTGCTCGGGCCGGGGGGTCTCCGTCCGCCGCATCACGCGGTCGAGCAGTTCGGCGTCCTCGCGCGCCTCCTCGTCGGAGGTCGTGAGGGCGAGCAGGAAGATGATGACGACGCTGAACCCGGCACCGCCGATGATCAGGCTCGTGATCAGCTCCTGCGAGTTGTCGATGATGATCGGCGCGGCCGCGTCGTGCGTCATGCTCATCGCGCTCATGCCCGTGTAGTGCATGCCCGTGACGGCGACGCCCATCACGAGCGCGGCGCCGAGGACGGCGAGCGGGCCGCGGACGGTCCTCGTGAACCACAGCGCGGCGGTCGCGGCGACGACGGCGATCACGACGGACAGCGCGACGATGATGAAGTTGTACGAGACGTCGGCGCCGATGATGATCCCGGCCATGCCGGTGTAGTGCATCGCCGCGACGCCGACACCGGTGACGAGGCCGCCGACGAGCAGCGGCCACCAGCGGTCGTGGGACTCGTTGTCGAGGCGCAGCACCAGGAACAGGCCGATGCCGACGACCAGGATCGCGACCACCATGCTCAGCAGGGTGATCGGGATGTCGTAGGCGACCGTCGCGCCCATCCACGTGCCGAGCATCGCGGTGAAGTGCATGCCCCAGATGCCGAGGCCGCCGATCGACACCGCGGCGACCGCCAGCCACCACTTGCGTGACGCACCGGTCGCGTTGCGTGCGCGTTCACTGGACAGAAGACCAAGAACGGAACCAAGGCAAGCTACGACGTAAGCGGTGATCGGCGAAGCCGTCCCCATGTCCATCCCCATGTCCATGTGCGGGATGGAAACATTCCGAAACTATCGATGCAAGGCCTCTTTGGACAGTCTTGACCTCGAGTCGGCCAGCAGGACACCCCGCGTGCCGGCGACGCGCTCGTGCCAACCTCGTTGATCGCGGCGGAAAACGGGGAGCACGAACGTCCACAATGCCACCGCGGAGATCACCACGAGGTCCACGAGAACCATGTCGATCAGCGGTGATACGACTGTCGCATAGGTCAACAACCCTGTGACACCGAGGAGTTCCCTGACCACGATGCGTGCGGGGTTCGCCGGCGTGCCGTCCTCGGCCCGAATCCGGTACCCCACAAGCCATCCACCAATCGTTATACCGCCGGTCGCGGCGGGCAGCACAACGCGCAACGCCGCGAGCACACCGAGTGCCCAGCGCGGATCCGGTGGCAGCACGAGCTTCGCGACGATCAGCACCACCATCGCGTCGGCCACGAGCGCGAGCAGCCGGCGCGGCACCGTCACCGTGCCGAACGGCGCGGCGGAGTCGGCGGGGTCGGGCACCCGCGGCACGACGAGCGCGACCGGGGCGATCATCCAGCCGAGCAGTGCGCCCGCCGTGTTGGAGATCAGGTCGTCCACGTCGGCGATGCGGTACGGGCACGGGTAGAAGCCGAGGTTGCCGGTGTACTGGACGACCTCGACCGCCAGCGAGAGGCCGAGCCCGATGGCGACGACGGCGAATGGGCCCTTGCCGTAAGCCTTGCGCAGCACCACTCCGAGCGGGACGAACAGCGCGACGTTGAACATCTGCTGCAGGAACGCCGACGACCGCACCATCGCGCCGACGCCGGAGCGCCCGTAGGCCGCCATGTTGTTGCGCATGTCCGTGACCCACTGGAACGGGGTCGTCGACAGCATCTGGTCGCCCTGGCAGAGCTTCGACACGTCCGCGGGGAACGGCAGGAAGATCAGCGCCAGCGCGACGAGCCCGTAGGCCAGCAGGCCGTACAGCACGAAAGCGCGCCGCGGCTCGACCCTGCCGAATCGCCAGTAGTGCAGCAACACCAGCGGAACGAGCACCAGGAGCCCGATTCCGACGAATGCCAGGAATCCCGTCCGAGCGGTTTCCCAGTACGACGCCACCATGATTCACCGCTCCGACTCTCGTCCCGCCTGAGCGCATCTATGCCCATCCCCGTTCGCGCACAAACCGCGACTTCGCAAGATCGGCCGAACGGTGGCCCGCGCGGGTGGCGATTCGCCCGAACAGACCGTGTGACAGTGCGCGGAACAGTCCTTGCGGGGGTGAATTGGTTTCGAGCCGGTGGCGAGGAGCTCGGTCCTTCCGACCACCGGGTCGTGCCGGCGCTGCTGGTGCTCGCCGAGGGCGAGTCCGTCGCCGATCTCGTGGACGCCCTGTGAGGCGAACGTCCGCCGCGCAGCGCCATGAACGTGTTGCAGGCCCACGGCATCTGCACGGTCAAGCTGCCGGCCACCTCCACAGTCAGGCTGCCGGCCACCTCCACGGCAGCCGACCGGCGGCGGGAGCACCGAGGGCCACCCGGCCGCCGCCGGGTGGATGGCGGGCCTGGCCGCCGGGGCGTTCTCGATGGCGGCCGGGGAGTACACCTCGGTCGCCTCCCAGCGGGAGCTGGCACTGGCCGAGATCGAGGTGGAGCGGCGCGAGC
>NZ_JBHXCW010000113.1:0-24078 GCF_042725365.1 Lentzea sp. NPDC060358
GTGCACAACCCGGCAAGGGTTCGTGGCCACCGCACTAGGGACCGCACCGAACGCGAAGGGCGCTCCCCACCGGGGAGCGCCCTTCGTCACAGCCTCAAGAAGCCCACGGGATCGACCGCCCCGGCGGAGAAGCCTCCAGCCAGGACAGGAACCCGGTCAGCGCGTCCGGCCCCATCGCGATCTCGACCTCACCGGCCCCGGACCGGCACCGCAGCACGGTGGCGCCCACCGGCATCGCGTACGCCTCGGGACCGGTCGGCTCGCGCCGGGCGTCGATCTCCAGCCCGTCGCGCGAGATCAGCTGGTCGGGACCCGACCCGAGCGACAACACCCGGAACCAGGCGAACGAGTCGCCCCGGTAGTGCCCTACCCCGAGGTGCCAGCCGCGACCGCGGTCGTCGAACTGGCTGCGCAGGGCCACGTGCACCCCGCCCTCGCGCAGCAGCCGGACCCGGCGCCACGCGAAGTAGACGATGACGACCACAGCCAGGACAAGGACCAGTCCGGCAATCTCGGTGATCCCCACGGCTGGGCCCTCGCGCCCGGTCTCAGGCCGACTGTTCCACGGCCCGCACGCGCGCTGTCGCACGTGCGCGTTCGGCATCGTCCGCGTCCTGCAGCGCCGATCGCGCCGCGTTCACGTCGATCTCGTCCGCGAGGTCGGCGTCCTCCGCGAGGATGGACACGCCGCTACCGGTCACGGACAGGAAGCCACCGTGCACGGCCGCGGTGACCAGGGCACCGTCGGTCGTGCGGATGCGCACCACGCCACCCTCGACCAGCTGGCCGAGAACGGGCTCGTGACCGGGCAGGATGCCGATCTCGCCCTCGGTCGTCTGCGCCGAAACAGAGGTGGCCGTACCGGACCACAGGCGGCGTTCAACGGCGACCAGTTCAACGGTCATCTCGGCCACGCGTATCTCCCTCGTCGTCTGGAGTCGAACTGAGTCTAAACGGTCGCCTGACAACCTTGCCGCCCCGCCCGGTGTCAGTACCTCCGACAACCGCCGAAGGGGGGACATGCAGGACTTCGAGGACTTCGTGGCGTTGCGCTCGCAGAGCCTGTTGCGCACCGCCTACCTGCTCTGCGGCGGCGACAGAGGTGCCGCTGAGGACATTCTGCAGGACGTTCTCATGAGCATGTACGGCAAGTGGCGGCGAATCAGGACCTCGCCCGAGTCGTACGCCCGCGCCGCACTCGCGAACGCGGCGGCGAACCGGTGGCGCAGGCGCTCCCGCAAGCCGGAGGCGCCGATGGAGCACGTGGGGACGCCGGCCACGAGAGGGCACGAGGAGCAGGTCGTGGACGCGGACAGCGTCGTGCGCGCGCTGGCGCAACTGCCGGAGAAGATGCGCGCCGTGCTGGTGCTGAGGTTCTTCGACGACCTCAGCGAGGCCGACACCGCCCGTGCGCTGGGCTGCGGTGTCGGCACGGTGAAGAGCCAGACCTCGCGCGGGCTCGCCCGCCTGCGGGAGCTGATGGGTGAGCAGGTGCTGACGTGGAGCTGAAGCAGGCGATGGAGGCCGCGACAGCGGACCTGGACGTGCGACCGGGGTTCGTGGGGGACGTGATGACCGGGGGACGACGACGGCAGACGCGCAGGCTGGTGGCGGTGACCGCCGCGGTGGCGCTGCTCGCGGGGGTCACGACCGGGGCGCTGCTGACGCGCTCCCACCCCGACCCGCCACCGGTGGCCGACGCGCGGCTGACGGCGCCGACGGCCGGGGACCTGGCCGGCGACCAGACGTTCCTCAGCCAGGTGCAGGCCATCTGGGGCCGGTCGAAGAACTCGGGCCTGCGGCCGTACGAGAACGTGACGGAGTTCACCGGGCCGTCCCACGTCTTCTGGGCCGCGACCACCCCGAGCGGCCCGGCGGCGCTGCTCGCCCAGCGGGTGGAGGTCGACGGCGAACCGGTGCCGCGGCTGCTCGTCGGACTCGTCGCCGGGGACGCGGTGGTGCAGCGCGAGCTCGACCGCGGCCAGGAGATCGGGCTCTACCGGTTCGGTCCCGACCAGTCGACCTACCTCGCGCTCGGCATGGGCAGCAGGGTGTTCTGGTCGGTGAACCCGGTGCGCGGCCAGGACGGCCGGCTGACCAGGACGTGGCAGGAGGCCGAGCTGGGACCGGGCGGCGTCGCGGTGGTCAGCGCACCGCCGTCCGAACGGCCGGTGTTCGTCCGCGGCAGCACCGCCCCGCTGCCGCGCGACTTCTTCTCGGACCCGTTGCGCGGCCGGTTCGCCTGGCGGCCGGACACCGCGTTCGTGCCGCACCCCGGCCTCGGCTGGACGGGGCAGCAGTGCGCGTCGGACAGCCCCGTGACCGGGGTGAAGTGGCGGCGGGAGAACGCCCCGTCGCCCAAGGCGGACCTGCAACGGCTGGGGATGCTCGACTACCTGGTCGACTGGGACGCGACGGGTGAGTGGAGCGTCTGCGCGTGGCTGCCCGACGGCCGCTACGCCGAGGTGTTCGAGGCCTACGGCGACCTGTACGGCGCGATCTACCGGGACGACGGCTCGTTCAGCGCCCCGCTGCTCGGCGGCAAGGCCGTGAAGGGGTCACCGGTCGTGGTGGCGCTGCCGGACGGCCAGGGCACCGTCGTGGCCGACTTCGACGCCCTCGTCGGCCCGCAGGGGCGCATCCACGCGTGGCTGGCTCCCGCGGGCACGAGGGAGGTGGCGGTGCGGCGCGGGGACGTGGCCGCGGCCGTGCAGCTCTAACCTCCGTGCCACGACCGCCAGAGCGTCGCGTAGGTGCCGTCCCGCGCGACCAGGTCGTCGTGCGACCCGAGCTCCACGATGCGGCCCGCGTCGACGACCGCGATCCGGTCGGCGTCCCGCGCGGTCTGCAGCCGGTGCGCGATCGCGATCACCGTGCGGCTCCCCCGCACGGCCGCGATCGCGCGCTCGGCGTGCCTGGCCGTGGCCGGGTCCAGTGACGACGTCGCCTCGTCCAGCACCAGCGTGTGCGGATCGGCGACCTCGACCCGTGCGAGCGCGAGTTGTTGCGCCTGCGCGGGATCGAGCTCCAGGCCACCCGCGCCGAGCAGGGTGTCGAGCCCGTCGGGCAGGTCGTCGAACCAGCGCGCGTCGACCGTGCGCAACGCCTCGGCGAGCCGGTCGTCCGGAGCGTCCGGTGCGGCCAGCGCCAGGTTCTCCCGCAGCGTGCCGATGAACACGTGGTGCTCCTGCGTCACGAGCACGATCCGCTGCTCCCCGGCCGCCGCGAGGTCCGCCACGGGCACCCCGCCGACGCACACCGAGCCCTCCGCCGGCCGGTCGACGCCCGCGATCAGCCTGCCGAGCGTCGACTTGCCGGCACCGGACACCCCGACGACCGCGAGCCGTTCTCCCGGCCGCACCACGAGGTCGACGCCGTGCAGCACCTCGTGCCCGTTCACGTAGGAGTAGCGGACGCCGCGCACCTCGATGCGGTCGTCCCGCGGTTCGCGCACGGCGGGCGCCGGTTCCAGGTCGGCCCCGATCCCCTCGACCCGCGCGAACGACGCGCTGCCCCGCTGGAGGAACTCGACCCACATCATGATGCGTTCCAACGGCTCGATGAGCCGCCACACGTAGAGGCTCCCGGTGACGACGACCTCGATGCTCACGCCGTCGGTCGCGTAGACCAGGCCGCCGGCCAGCAGCACCAGCGCCGTCGGCAGCATGCTGACGAAGTTGATGACCGGGAACAGCACGTTGCGCAGCAACAACGTCCGCATCCGCGTCTCGTAGGTGCGTGCGATCGAGGCGCGCGCCCTGCCCACCAGCCGGTCCCGCAGCCCGTAGGTGCGGATCGTGCGACTGCCCTCGCCGACGGCGGCGGTGATCTCCGCGACGTCGCCGTTCGCCCGGCTCTCCGCCAGGTACGCGTCGCGCGCCCGCTCGAGGTACCAGTGCAGGACCCAGGCGACGAACGGCATCCCGACCAGTGCGGCCAGACCGAGCACGGGGTCCAGCCAGAACGTCGCCGCGAGCACCACCAGCAGGTCGACCACGCCGGTGAACACCTGCGGCACGCTGTCCCGCAGCGCCTGCCCGACGATGCCGATGTCACTCGTGACGCGGGTCAGCAGGTCACCGGTGCTCAGCCGGTCCACCACCCGCGCGGGCAGGGCGAGCGACCGCGTCACGGCCTCCTCGCGCAACGAGGCCAGGAACCGCTCGCCGAGCCGGATGGTCTGCACCCCGCTGTAGCGCACCAGCAGCAGGTGCACGACCGCCGAACCGAGCACGCCGAGCGCGAACAGGTCCACTGTGGACACCGTCAGCGTGCCGGCCTCGACCCCGCCGACGATCTTGCCGACCAGGTACGGCCCGGCGAGACCGCTCACCGCCGCCAGCGATGAGAGCACCAGGACCGCGACGAGCGCACGCCGTTCGCCGCGCAGCAACCGCATGGCCGCCCGCCGCACCTCGCGCCGGTCCGCGATGGGCAACGGGGTCACCGGCTCGCCTCCAGCCGCACGACCTGGTCGGCCTGCCCGGCCCACAGCGGCGACGACGAGACGACCACCGTCGTCTTCCCGCACCGCGCCTGCCGCACCCGCTCGGCCACCGCGGCCTCCGTGACCGCGTCGAGCGCCGAGGTCGGTTCCACGAGCACCAGCACCTCCGGGTCGCTGAGCAACGCCCGGACGAGCCGCAACCGCTGCCGCTGACCACCGGACACGTTGCGCCCCTGCGACTCCAGGTGCGAGTCGAGCCCGTCCGGCAGGGCTTCCACGACGTCCGCGGCGGCGGCCACCCAGACCGCCCGCTCGAGTTCGGCGTCGTCGTGCACCCCCACCGACACCGCCTCGCGCACCGGACCGGGGAAGAGGTAGTCGTCGTTGTCGGCCACGACGACCTGCCCGGGCAACCGCTCCACGGCCTCCCGTGCCGCCGCGGCGTTCGACGACACCACCACCGTCAACGCGCCGTCCTTCATGTCGAACGGCTCCGCGTCGGCGTCTTTCTCCTCGGGCCGCAACCGCACCAGGTCGATGACCCGCCCGGCCGACACCAACGCCCGCGGAATGGCGTCCGCACCCTCGACGAAGAAGCTGACGGGCACGACCAAAGTCCCGACGTAGAGGTAGACCGCGACCATCTCCTCGACGGTGATGGCGCCGCTCAACGCGAGCCGCGCCACGATCCACGTGACGACCCCGAGGAACAGCGCCGGAAGCCCCCACAGCACCTGCACCCAGCTCAGCCACACCGACACCCGGTAGCCGTCCCGCAGCACGTCCCGCGACTTGTCCCGGAACCGCTCCTCGAACGCGGGCTTGCCCCCGATCCCGGACAGCACCTTCAACCCGGCCACGATGTCCCCGGCCCGCGAGCTCAGCTCCCCCTGGCTCTGCCGGTACCCGGCCTCCACGACGTGCAGCCGCTTGAGCACCGGCGCGGTCACCACCGCCAGCACGGGCACCCCCAGCAGCACCACGACGGCGACCAGGGGCGAGATCCGCACGAGCAGCACCGCCGTGACCGCGTAGGCGACCACGGCCCCGACCCCGGGCCCGGTGCTGGTCAGCGCGTGCGCAATCCTTTGCGTGTCCCCGTTCTGCAGGTAGGTCAACTCCCCGGCGGACAACTTCCGCCGCACCACCCCGCCGAGCCGCGTGACGTGCTCGACCACCACCTGGGCGGTCCGCAAAGCCGCGTCCGTGCGCACCAACGTCATCGTCCGGTGCCGCGCGACCCCGAGCAACGCCAGCACCGCCACGACGCCCACCAGCAACCCGCACCACCACACGAGCGCGCCCCGGTCACCACCCCGCAGACCGTCCGCGATGGCCCTGGAGATCAGGTAGGGCGGCAGCACCAGCCCGCACATCCACAACGACCCCCACCAGGCCCCGGCGAGCACCCGGCGGCGCTGCATCCACACCAGCCACCACAGGTACCGCCAGGGCGACCGCACGTCCGGCGTTCCCGGGTCGTCATAGGGCGCGTGTGAGGCCATGACCCGACCCTGCCACCACCAGGCGCGCGGCACGACCGATTTCGGCAGCGCCGTCAAGCGACGCAAGGGGTGCACGACCACGCTGGAACCCACGCGGCACCCGCAACACCGAACCCCCGCAAAACCCGAAGGGCCGCCCCTCCGCAAAGGAGGAACGGCCCTTCAGAACGAACAGAAGCTCAGTTGCCGGCGAGCTTCTTGGCGTTGGCCTCGACGTCGTCCAACCCACCGCAGGAGAAGAACGCCTGCTCCGGGAAGTGGTCGAACTCGCCCTTGCACACGCGGTCGAACGCCTCGATCGTGTCCTTGATCGGCACGAACGAACCGGGCTGACCCGTGAACTTCTCGGCCACGATGAAGTTCTGGCCGAGGAAGCGCTCGAGACGACGCGCGCGACCGACGAGGACCTTGTCCTCCTCGGAGAGCTCGTCCATGCCGAGGATGGCGATGATGTCCTGCAGCTCCTTGTACTTCTGCAGGATCCGCTTGACCTCCTGCGCCACCCGGTAGTGCTCCTCGCCGACGATCGACGGCTCGAGGATTCGAGACGACGACGACAGCGGGTCGACGGCCGGGTAGATGCCCTTCTGGGAGATCGGACGGGAGAGCTCCGTCGTCGCGTCCAGGTGGGCGAAGGTCGTGGCCGGCGCGGGGTCGGTGTAGTCGTCGGCGGGCACGTAGATGGCCTGCAGCGACGTGATCGACTTACCGCGGGTCGAGGTGATGCGCTCCTGGAGCTCACCCATCTCGTCCGCCAGCGTCGGCTGGTACCCCACGGCCGAAGGCATGCGGCCCAGCAGGGTCGACACCTCGGAACCGGCCTGGGTGAAGCGGAAGATGTTGTCGATGAAGAGCAGCACGTCCTGGTTCTGCACGTCGCGGAAGTACTCCGCCATCGTGAGAGCGGACAGCGCGACGCGCATGCGCGTGCCGGGCGGCTCGTCCATCTGGCCGAAGACCAGCGCGGTGTCGCTGAGAACGCCCATCTCCTCCATCTCGAGGAGGAGGTCGGTGCCCTCACGGGTGCGCTCACCGACGCCGGCGAACACCGACGTGCCGGAGAACTCACGCGCGATACGCGTGATCATCTCCTGGATGAGCACGGTCTTGCCGACACCCGCGCCGCCGAACAGGCCGATCTTGCCGCCCTTGACGTACGGGGTGAGCAGGTCGATGACCTTGATGCCGGTCTCGAGGATCTCGGTCTTGCCCTCGAGCTGGTCGAAGGCGGGCGCCTTGCGGTGGATGCCCCACTGCTCGCCGTCGCGGCCGAGGCCGGGCTGGTCGAGGCAGTCACCGAGGGCGTTGAAGACGTGGCCCTTGACGACGTCACCGACGGGCACCGAGATCGCGGCACCCGAGTCGGTCACGGTCGCGCCGCGGACGAGACCGTCGGTCGGCTGCATCGAGATGCAGCGGACCAGGTTGTCGCCGAGGTGCTGCGCGACCTCGAGGGTCAGCGTCTTGGCGACCGCCTCGAAGGTGATCTCGGTGTGGCAAGCGTTGAACAGCTCCGGCACGGCGTCGCGCGGGAACTCCACGTCGACGACCGCACCGATCACCCGGACCACACGACCGGTGCGGGTGGTGGTGGCAGTAGCAGCACTCATGTCAGTCATCACTTCCTGCGCCACCGGTAAGCGCGGAGGCGCCACCGACGATCTCGCTGATCTCCTGGGTGATCTGGGCCTGACGGGCCGAGTTCGCAGCCCGGCTGAGGTTCCGGACGAGCTCCGTCGCGTTGTCCGTCGCGGCCTTCATGGCCGTGCGGCGTGCCGCCGACTCCGACGCCGCCGCCTCCAGCATCGCGGAGAACAGCCGGGTCTTCACGTACTTGGGCAGCATCGCACCGAGCAGCGCTTCCGCACTGGGCTCGAAGTCGTACACCGCGCGCGGCCCCTTGGGGGTCTCGCCGGTGTACTCGACGTCCATCGGCGCGATCCGGCGGGCGGTCGGCGTCTGGCTCAGCATGGACTTGAACTCGGTGTAGACGACGTGGATCTCGTCCACGCCCTGCCCACCGTTCTCCGTGCCCTCCAGGAACGCCTCCACCAGCGCGTCACCCGCCTCGACGGCGTTGACGTAGTGCGGGGTCTGGGAGAACCCGCTCCACGACGCGGTGACCTCGCGACGGCGGAAGTTGTAGTACCCGATCGCCTTGCGGCCGGTCGCGTACAGCACCGGCTCCTTGCCCTCGGACTTGAGCAGCTGGATCAGCTGCTCCGCGGCCTTGAGGACGTTCGCGTTGTACCCACCGCACATGCCCTTGTCACTGGTCACGACCAGGACGGCGGCGCGCTTCGGGTTCGGGCGTTCCGTCAGCAGCGGGTGGTCGAGGTTCGCCGAGGCCTCGGCCAACGCGGAGAGCACGTTCGTGATCTCGTCCGCGTACGGCCGGGAAGCCGCGACCCTGGTCTGCGCCTTCGCGAGGCGAGACGTCGCGATGAGCTCGTAGGCCTTCGTGATCTTCTTGGTCGAGTTGACCGTGCGGATCCGTTGGCGGAGCTCCCGAATCTGTGCTCCCATGCCTCAGCTCACTTCTTGGTGGGCTCGGGCTTGTGGACCTTGACCGACTCCTGCTCGACCTTGTCGGCGTCGAGCGCCTTCGCCGGGGCCTCGTTCACGATCGTCGTGCCGTCCGAAGCGGTGAACTGCTTCTTGAAGTCGACGATGGCGTCCGCGACCCGCTTCTGCGCGTCCTCGGGGAACTTCTTGGTCTCGACGATCGAGCCCAGCAGGTCCGCGTGGTTGCGGCGCAGCGAGTCCTTGAAGTCGGCCACGAAGCGGCGGATGTCGGCGACGGGGACGTCGTCGAGGTGGCCCTTGGTCGCGGCGAAGATCTCGACGACCTGCTCCTCGACGGCGACCGGCGAGTACTGGCCCTGCTTGAGCAGCTCGACCAGACGGGCACCGCGGTCCAGCTGGGCGCGCGAGGCGGCGTCGAGGTCGGACGCGAACGCGGAGAAGGCCTCCAGCTCGCGGAACTGCGACAGGTCGAGGCGCAGCGAGCCGGCGACGTCCTTCATGGCCTTGATCTGCGCGGCACCACCGACGCGGGAGACGGAGATACCCACGTTGACGGCCGGGCGGACACCGGCGTTGAAGAGGTCGGACTCGAGGAAGCACTGACCGTCGGTGATCGAGATGACGTTGGTCGGGATGTACGCCGACACGTCGTTCGCCTTGGTCTCGATGATCGGCAGACCCGTCATCGAACCGCCGCCGAGGTCGTCCGACAGCTTCGCGCAACGCTCGAGGAGACGCGAGTGCAAGTAGAAGACGTCGCCGGGGTAGGCCTCGCGGCCCGGCGGGCGGCGCAGCAGCAGCGAGATGGCGCGGTAGGCCTCGGCCTGCTTGGTCAGGTCGTCGAAGATGATGAGGACGTGCTTGCCCTCGTACATCCAGTGCTGGCCGATGGCGGAGCCGGTGTACGGCGCCAGCCACTTGAAGCCGGCGGAGTCGGAAGCCGGGGCGGCGACGATCGTCGTGTACTCGAGCGCGCCCGCCTCCTCCAGCGCGGCCTTGACGCCCGCGATGGTGGAGCCCTTCTGGCCGATGGCGACGTAGACGCAGCGGACCTGCTGCGTGGGGTCGCCCGACTCCCAGGCCTTCTTCTGGTTGATGATCGTGTCGATGCAGACCGCGGTCTTGCCGGTCTTGCGGTCACCGATGATCAGCTGGCGCTGGCCGCGACCGATCGGGGTCATCGCGTCGATCGCCTTGATGCCGGTCTGCATCGGCTCGGACACCGGCTGGCGCTGCAGCACGGTGGCGGCCTGCAGCTCCAGGGCGCGGTTGTCGTCGGCGACGATGTCGCCGAGACCGTCGATCGGCGTGCCCAGCGGGTTGACGACGCGACCGAGGAAGCCGTCGCCGACCGGCACGGAGAGGACCTTGCCGGTGCGGCGGACTTCCTGGCCTTCTTCGATCTTGTCGAAGTCACCGAGGATGACCGCACCGATCTCGCGG
Organism: Lentzea sp. NPDC060358; assembly: GCF_042725365.1. Taxonomy (NCBI): domain Bacteria; kingdom Bacillati; phylum Actinomycetota; class Actinomycetes; order Pseudonocardiales; family Pseudonocardiaceae; genus Lentzea; species Lentzea sp. NPDC060358. The sequence goes on from NZ_JBHXCW010000113.1 coordinate 9,922, forward strand.
ACCTCGAGGTTCAGGGCGACGCCGAGGACGCCACCGGGGAACTCGAGCAGCTCGTTGGTCATCGTGCCCGGAAGGCCCTCGACGATGGCGATGCCGTCGTAGGTCTCGGAGACGGTACCGACCTCTTCCCGGCTGACCTCCGGGGAGTAGCTCGAGACGTACTTCTCGATCGCACTGCGGATCTCGTCCGACGAGATCGTCAGCTCCGCCATGTCGTTCCTGCTCTCACTTCTTCGTTCTTGGGAAAGGGCTCGGGGGCTAGCTGGCGAGATTGCGGCGCAGTGCCGCCAACCGGCCGGCGACGCTTCCGTCGATGATCTCGTCGCCGATCTTGATCGTGAGGCCGCCGCCCAGTGCGGGGTCGACCTCCACGTGCAGCGCGATCGGGCGCGAGTAGATCGTGGTCAGCGTCGCGGTCAAGCGGTCGATCTGCTCCGCGGTCAGCTCCACCGCGGACCGGACGTGCGCGACGGAACGCTGACGGCGCTTGGCCGCCAGGTCGGCGAGCTCGGAGAGCCCGTCCGCCACGCGCACTCCGCGCGGGTTGCGCACCAGCTGGTCCACCAGCGTCTTGGTGACGGGGCTGACCTTGCCCTGGATCAGGGAGTCGACCAGCGCGACCTTGCCGGAGGTGTCACCGGCGGGGTCCGCCAGCAGCAGCTCGAGCTCGTTCGAGCCTGCGACGATGCGGCCGAGGCGGAAGAGCTCGTCCTCGGTCGAGTCGAGCTGACCGTCGCGCTCGGCACGCACCAGCAGCGCGGTGCGGGCGAGCGACTCGACGCCGTCGACGAGCTCGCGCGGGCTGGACCAGCGCGCGGTCACGACGGCGACCAGCACCTGCAGGGTCGCGTCGCTCACCTTGCCCGTGAACAGACCGCGGAGCAGCTGCTCACGACCGGCGGGCTCGGACGAGGCGTCGGCGAGGGCGCCGCGCAGCGTCCGCTGCTCGATCAGCAGGCCGAGCACGGCGAAGAGCTCCTCGCCGAGCTTGGCGAGGTCGTTCGTCGACGTGGTGGCGTCGGCCAGCTCCAGCAGCCGCAGTTCCGCGGCTGCCAGAGCTTCACGACTTGCGGCATGCAACGTCATCGGCAGCCTCTACTTGCTCGCCGGCGCCGCGACGGCGTCCAGCTCGTTGAGGAAGCGGTCGACGGTGCCGCGGCGGCGGGACTCGTCCTCGAGGGACTCGCCCACGACCTTGCTCGCCAGCTCGACGGCGGTGCGGCCGAGGTCGGCGCGCAGCTCCGCGACGATCTGGGCGCGCTGGGCGTCCAGCTGGTGCTGGCCCTGCGCGACGATGCGCGCGGACTCGGCCTGCGCCTGCTCACGCATCTCCTCGACGATCTGCAGGCCTTCCGCCCTGGCGTCGTCGCGGATGCGCGCGGCCTCGGCACGAGCCTCGGCCAGCTGCTCCTTGTACTGCTCGAGAGTGCGCTGAGCATCGGCCTGGGCCTGCTCCGCCTTCTCGATGCCACCCTCGATCTTGGCCGTCCGCTCCGCGTACAGCGCCTCGAACCTCGGCGACACGAACTTCTGGATGACGAAGAGGAGGAGCAGGAACGCGACGAGACCGAGGATGATCTCCGCCGGGTGCGGGATGACCGGGTTGACTTCGTCCCCCGCGGCCACGATCAGGGTGTCGATCACGACGACTCCTAACGCGTTGAAGGGTTAGGTCAGGCCGCGGTCGCGATGAAGTACACGACGAAGCCGATCAGCGCGAGGACCTCGACGATGGCGAAGGTGGTCCACGCGAGGCCGAGCAGAACGCCGCGGGCCTCCGGCTGACGGGCGGTGCCGCTGATGACCGAGGAGAAGATCAGACCGACGCCGATGCCGGGGCCGATGGCGGCGAGGCCGTAACCGATGGCCGCAAGACCCGGGTTGATGTTGACGGCGTCCTGGGCGATCTGGAGAGCGCTCACTGTTGCTGTTCCCTTTCCAACTCGGTCCGCGAGAGTTCGCGGATCGGAGGCTTTGTGCTGTTTCTCAGTGCTCTTCTGCCAGCGCCATGCCGATGTAGCTGGCAGACAGCAGCGCGAAGATGTAGGCCTGCAGGCACATGATCAGTGCCTCCAGGAAGGTCAGCGCGATGGCGAAGGCGAAGGACACCGGCGCCACGATGACGGTGATCCCGCCGTTGAAGAGGAGGAACTCACCGGCCAGGGTGAACACCAGCAGGAGCAGGTGTCCGGCGAACATGGCCGCGAAAACTCGGATCGCCAGCGTGAGCGGGTTCAGGATGAACTTCTGGAAGAACTCGATCGGGATCAGCAGCGGGAGCACGAACCACGGTGCGCCCGGCGGAATCGTCTGGTGCTTCAAGTAGCCCACGAAGCCGTGCCGCTTGAACCCGACGAAGTGGTACACCGGGTAAACGACGAGCAGCGAAACTGCGAGCGGGAAGCCGATGTGCGACATCGTCGGGAACTGGATGACCGGGATGAGCCCGAACAGGTTGTTCACCAGGATGAAGCAGAAGATCGTGAGAATCAGCGGGACGAAGGGCTTGAAGTCCTTCGCGCCGATCTGCTCCCGCGCGATGCTGTTGCGCCCGAAGTCGTAAGCGGACTCGGCGGCGAACTGGAACTTGCCGGGAACGACCTTCAGGTTGCGGGTCGCCGCGATGAAGAAGGCGCCGATGATCACGATCGACAGCACCAGCAGGACCATCGGCTTCGTGACCGAGCCGAAGATCGGCGGGAGGAAGAAGTCCTTCACACCGGGAGCGACGAACTCGCCCCCCGAAGCCAGCAACTTGGTCACTGTGTTCCTTCCGGTTCTCCCGGCCGGCGTTCACTCCGCCGGGGGAATCGTCACGATCTGGACTTAACGTACCTTACGGTTCGCAAGCGACTACCAGAGGCACCCCTGCTATCGGGTGTCCCTGGTCTGCGCGGACCATATCAGCAGGTCTAGGCGCCGTCGGAGGCGGGGACGACCATCTGGCTACGGCTGCGCCTGGAGGCTCTGGCCTCCAGGAACGACGTCACGAGCACGGTGGCCACCAGGGTGATTCCCAGTGCCTTGGGTTCGAGCCACGGCTGGTTGCGCAACAGGATGACCGCGATCAGCAACACGATCAGCTTGCCCATGAATCCACCGAGAGCGGCGACCATCACGAACATCGGGTCGAGAGCCGCCGTCTTGCGCATCAACAACAGCGTGGCGAGGCTCGAACCGATGGCGATGGCACCACCGATCAATGATCCGTAGAGACCGGCGGTCCCCCAGATCACCGTGGACACGACGACACCGAGGACAAACGTGCCGAGCGCGGCCCACGCGGCCTCGCGGAACATTTCCCCGGCGAGTCGCTGGACGGTCAGCTCGTGCGTGACGGCCTTGTCCGCGTCGCTCATGTCCCGAAGTGTAGGAACTCGCTTTCGCGCGCTTGCAGGCAGCCCCGGGTTAACGCCGGTTAAGCGGGTCCAAACAACGCCGCCCGAACACCCGGTGAACAACTCGGGCCGCTTTCGTCACGACTTGCGGGCTTCCCGCAGCCGCGGGATCACCGACACCACGAACGTCACGATCAGCCCGATCACGAAGCACGTGGCCACGATGACCGGGTCGAAGAGCGTCAGCGCGACGGCGCCGAACGCCAGCACACCGGCCCACAGGTAGATGAGCAGCACCGCGCGGCGCTGCGAGTGGCCGATCTCCAGCAACCGGTGGTGCAGGTGCATCTTGTCCGGGGAGAACGGGCTCTCGCCGCGCCGGGTGCGGCGGATGATGGCCATCAGCAGGTCGAGCACCGGCACGAACAGCACGGCGGCGACGACGATCAGCGGCGAGAGCAGACCGAGGAGGTCGGCGGCGCTGTTGTCGGCCTGGTTGATCTTGCCGGAGGCGCTCGTGGTGGCGGCCGCGAGCATGAGGCCGATGAGCATGGACCCCGAGTCGCCCATGAAGATGCGCGCCGGGTTGAAGTTGTGCGGCAGGAAGCCCAGGCAGGCGCCGGCCAGCGTGGCGGCGATCAGCGCGGGCGGGTAGGCCTCGACCGCGCCCTGGCGCTGGACGAGCAGGCCGATCGAGAACGCGCACGTGGCGGCGGCGGCGATCAGGCCGATGCCGGCGGCCAGGCCGTCCAGGCCGTCGACGAAGTTCATCGCGTTGATCATCGTGACCGCGAGCAGCACGGTCAGCAGCGCGCCCTGGTTCTGGTCCAGCGAGATGGTCGCGCCGCCGTCCCACGGCACCCACGCGATCATCCACTGCAGACCGAAGAGCACCAGGATGCCCGCCGCGGTGACCTGGCCCGCGAGCTTGGTGAGCGAGTCGAGCTCGAACCTGTCGTCGATCGCGCCCACGAGCACGATGACGCCGCCCGCGACGATGACGCCCCACGGGTCGTTGGAGAAGTCGAACGCCGCACGCAGCACGGGCAGTTGGTGCGCCACGAACATGCCGCACAGCACGCCGCCGTAGATGGCGACGCCGCCCATGCGCGGCATCGGCTGCACGTGCACGTCGCGCTGCCGCGGGTAGGCCACTGCCCCGAGCCGGAACGCCATCGCGCGCACCAGGCCGACGAGCAGGAACGTCACGACGGCGGCGATCAGCGCGACGAGCAGGTACTCGCGCACGGGGAGGACGAACGAGGATGCGGGCCCCACGGGCCTACCAATCAATCGGGGGTGTTCGGGGTGCACGCCACGGTACCCGCGGCGCCATGATCAATTCTGGCATCGATTCTGGCAGCCGCGCCCTACCGCGCGACGTCCACCTCGATGCCGAGGACCTCGTCGATCTGCGCCTTGCCGACGGCGCCCTCGCGCAGGATCAGCGCGTCGGGGCCCGTGAGGTCGACGATGGTCGAGGGGACGTTCTCCCCGCTCAGCCCGCCGTCCAGGTAGACCGGCACGGCGTCGCCGAGCTGGTCGAGGGCCTCCTGCGCGCTGGCGGCCGGCGCGTTCCCCGACCTGTTGGCGCTGGACACGGCCATCGGGCCGACGTCGCGCAGCAGCTCGAGCGCCACCGGGTGCAGCGGCATGCGCAGCATGACCGTGCCGCGGGTCTGCCCGAGGTCCCAGGCGAGGCTCGGCGCGTGCGGGAGCACGAGGCTCAGGCCGCCCGGCCAGAACGCCTCGATGAGCGCCCTCGCCTGCCGCGGCACGCTCAGCACGAGCCCGTCGACGGTGGTCCAGGAGCCGACGAGCACGGGCACGGGCATGTCGGGCCCGCGTCCCTTGGCGTCGAGGAGGCTCCGGACGGCTTCGGCGTCGAACGCGTCGCAGCCGATGCCGTAGAGCGTGTCGGTGGGCAGGACGACGAGGCGCCCGCCGCGCACCGCGCCGGCGGCCGCGGCGAGTCCCGCCGCGCGGTTGTCCGGTTCGCTGCAGTCGTAGACCGTGCTCACCTCGCTGAGCCTAGCCAGGCTCCCCGGGAAGGCGCACACGCGGTCACGCGCGAGGCGGCGGTTCCTCGAAGCGCGTGACCGCGTGCCCTCCCCGCCTCAGAACCTACGTCCATTCACCCCCAATGCGGTTGGACGTCGGTCAATTGACCAGCTTTTGGCAACTCCGCGACTCGGGAGTGCGATCGGCGTGGTGAGATGCGCTCGTTCGGCGCATTGACAATGCGAATTCAGGTTGTCCCGCCCCATTCCGACCTCGACCGACTATTGTACTCAACGACAGTGCGGAATGCCCGTTGTTCCTCGTCTCACCAAGTCCCTGACCAGCACGAACACCAGGTGCTCGATTCAATGACAGAAAGTGGACAGGACAATGCCAACTCCGGCCGCGTTGATGGAAAACGATTCATCAACGTTGCAGGCCGCCACGCACCGCTACCGCTGCGGAGCCGTTCACCGCGCCGGGCAGTGCGCGGAATCGGCCATTCGCGAGAACGCGGCGGAGCCCACTCGGCCGATTCCGCGGCCGCCCGGCTCGGTGTCGCCGGCAGCCCGCTGCGCCGGCAGCGGGACGCGGCACGCGCCGCGGCCGCCGGACACCGGGGCCACCCCCGCACCGCGGCGGGCCTCGACACCACGCGGGCGCTGGCCGCTCGCGCCCGGCTCGACCACCAGCGCGACCGCGCCGCGCTCAACGCCCTGCAGGAGCACGGGCGGGACCGGCGGCGGCGCCAGGTCCAGCAGGTCCTGGTGCGGGGAGTCCGCGCGGGCGAGCAGTGGCGCAGGTCCCGCGACCGCGCGGAGACCGGCCGCGCGCGGCTCCCGCACGAACGGCGGCAGGCGGCGCACCTCGCCCGGCGGGTGCGCACGACGGGCCATGCAGGTGACGGACCACGACAGCACGCGCGAGGAACGCTCATGAGTGATCGCAAATTCGGAATCCGCGGACCCGTGATCGAGGGCGACTTCGGGACAGGCGTCCACATCGGACACATCCAGGACGTCAGCGCCGTGCTGCGGCTGCTCGACGAACTGCGCGAGGACCTCAACGACGCCCAGGCGCCCACCTCGACCATCGAGGCGGTGGACGACCTCCGGGTCGAGGCGCGCAAACCCCGGCCGCGCAAGGAGGTCACCGAGCACTTGATGGAGAAGCTGGCGGACCGGGGCCTGGGCGAGCAGATGAGGGAGCTGGCGAAGGCCTTCGACGCGCTGTTCTAGGGGGTTCTCCCGCTCGTCTCGACCGCGACGGTCGCGGCCGAGGGCTCAGACCCTGCGGGCGGTCGCGAACCGGGGCCGTCCCGCCAGGTCGGCGTGGTCGGCCACGTCCGTGAGCACCCGGCGCGCCGACAGCAGCGCCGGCACGGACTCGCCCTGCGTGTCGTCGTGCTCGACGCCCACCGCGCCACCGGGCTTGAGCCACCGCGCGGCCGCCGACACCACGTGCCGGATCACGTCGAGGCCGTCCGCTCCGGAGAACACCGCGCGGTGCGGGTCGTGCTCGCCCACCTCGGGCTGCACGGGCGTGCCCTCCGGCACGTACGGCGGGTTGCACACCACGAGGTCGACCTGACCGTCCAGATCGGACAGCAGCGCCGGGTCGGTGGCGTCGCCGAAGTGCAGCCGGATCGGCGTGTCGCCCGCGGCGGCCCGCGCGTCGGCGTTGCGGCGGGTCCACGACAGCGCCTGCGGGTCGATCTCGACCGCGTGCACCACCGCGTCCGGGCGGGCGGCCGCGATCGACAACGCCAGCGCGCCCGTGCCCGTGCACAGGTCCACGACCACCGGCGAGCTGGTGCCGGCCAGCGCCTTCAGGCCCCACTCCATCAGCAGCTCGGTCTCGGGCCGGGGCACGAACACGCCCGGCCCGACCTCGACCGTGATGGCGCCCATCGGCGCCCAGCCGAGGATGTGCTGCAACGGGATGCGCGAGGCCCGCGTCCGCACCAGCTTGTGCAGCTGGTCGACCACCGGCGGGTCGACCAGCGGGATGAGCGGCAGCCGCCCCCGTTCCACGCCGAGCACGTGCGCGGCGAGGAACTCCGCGTCGACTCGCGGGCTGTCGACCCCCGCCTCGGCGAGGATCTTGGCCGCCTCGGACACGGCGAGGCGCAGCGGCTGCCGGTTCATCATCGGAGCGGAGTCCACCTCAGAAGTTGATCATGTGCCCGGCCAGGCCGTGCACCGCTTCCTTGACCGCTTCCGACAGCGTCGGGTGGGCGTGGACGTTGCGCGCGACCTCGTGGACGGTGAGGTCCCACTGCTGCGCCAGCGTGAGCTCGGGCAGCAGCTCGGTCGCCTCGGGGCCGATGATGTGGCCGCCGAGCAGCTCGCCGTGCGTCTTGTCGCTGATCAGCTTCACGAACCCGCCGGGCTCGGCGAGGCCGTGCGCCTTGCCGTTCGCGGTGAACGGGAACTTCGCGACCTGGACGTCGTAGCCCTTCTCGCGGGCCTGCTCCTCGGTGTAGCCGAAGGACGCGATCTGCGGCTGGCAGAACGTGGCGCGCGGGATCATCACGTAGTCGAGCTCCATGGTCTCGGCACCCGCGATGGTCTCCGCGGCGATGATGCCCATGGACTCGGCGGTGTGCGCGAGCATCAGCTTCGCCGTCACGTCGCCGATGGCGAAGATGTGCGGCACGGACGTGCGGCCGCGGCCGTCGATGTCGATCGCGCCGCGCTCGGTGAGCTTCACGCCGGTGTTCTCGAGGCCGTAGCCCTCGACGCGCGGCACGAAACCGATGGCCTGCATGACCTTGTCGGCCTCGATGACCTCCTCGGCACCGTTCTTCGAGACGGTGACGCGGACCTTCGGGCCCGACTCGTCGATCGACTCGACGCGCGTGCCGACGCGGACGTCGACGCCCATCTTCTTGTAGCGCTTGAGGAGCTCGGCCGAGACCTCGGCGTCCTCGAGCGGCACCATCCGGTCGAGGAACTCGACGATGGTGACCTTCACGCCGTAGTTGTGCATCACGTAGGCGAACTCGACGCCGATGGCGCCCGCGCCCGCGATGACGATCGAGCCGGGCAGCTCCTCGGTCATGATCTGCTCTTCGTAGGTCACGACGCGGTCGGACTTCTGCGTGTTCGGCAGCATCCGGGTCGTGGCGCCCACGGCGAGGATCGCGTGGCCGAACGTGATGGTCTCGTCCCCGACGGTCAGGGTGTGCTCGTCGGTGAAGTTGGCCCACCCGTTGAACTCGGTGATGCCGTTCTTCTTCATCAGGAAGTGCACGCCCTTGACGCGCCCGTCCGCGACCTTGCGGCTGCGCTGCCACGCGGCGCCGTAGTCGAAGCTGACGGTGCCGTCGACCTTGATGCCGAACGTCTTCTGTTCGTGCGTGAAGAGGTGCGCCAGCTCGGCGTTGCGCAGCAGTGCCTTCGACGGGATGCAGCCGACGTTCAGGCAGACGCCGCCCCAGTACTTCTCCTCGACGATGGCGGTCTTCAGCCCGAGCTGAGCCGCACGGATCGCGGCGACGTACCCGCCGGGACCCGCACCCACGACCACGACATCAAAGTGTGCGCTCATAAGCACACACCCTAGGTCCCGAGCTGCTCCTGCAAGAACTCAACCGTCCGTTTCCAGGCGTCCGCCCGCGCGTGCGCGGTGGCCCGCGGAACACCACCACCCGAGAAGGTGACACCGGGCCCCGGATAAGTCACGTCGGTGGCCGGCCGGTGCGGCGGGCCCGCGATCAGGTGTCCTGCCTCGGGATACACGACGTGCTCGTACGCGAACGGGTGGTCGTGGTCCTTCAGCCGCCGCATCGCGACCTCGCTCAGCTCGACGCCGGGCCACCCGTCGTCCTGCCCGGACGAGATGAGCAACACACCCCCGCCGATCCGCTCGACCGGGATCTCGGTGTCCTCCGGGATGCCGTCGCCCAGGTCGAACGCGAGCCGCAACGGCACCGGTTCGTCGTTGACGATCCGTTCCCGCAGCTCCTCGCTCACGTAGTAGGGCAGGTACGGCAGCGGCTCGCCCTTGAGCGTCCACGACGCCGCCTCGTACGAGAGCTTCTGCAGCAGGTTCGCGCCGGGCCCGATGGCCTGCGTCACCACCCCGCTGCCGACCACGCTGACCACGGCCTTGACCTGCGGGAACGTCGAGCCGACCAGCAACGCCAGCTCGCCGCCGCGCGAGCCGCCGAGGACACCGATGCCGCTCGCTCGTTCCGAGAGGTGCTCGATCGCCTTGCCGAAGTACTCGAGCGGGATGTCGACGAGGTTCTCCGGCAGGCCCTTCACGCCGAAGTAGCCCAGCGCGAACGTGACGAACCCGTGCGCGGCCAGCAGGGCCGCGTCGGCCTCGTGCAGGCCGCCCTCGGAGCCGCTGAGCACGATGACGCCCGGCAGGTCACCACCGTCGTCCTCCGGGGCGAACAGGGTGCCGACGAGCCCGTTCTCGCGGACCTTCTGCCGCTGCACGCCCTCGGGCAGCGTCAGCCGTTCGAGCACGCGGTCACCGACGCCCTCGACCGAGAGCACGGTGGGTCCGGCCTTGCCGCCGGTGCGTTCGAGGGACCAGAACAACCCCATCGGGTCGACCCCGCGGTAGCTGCCCTCGACGGGCGCGTGCCGCGTCAGGTCGACGAGACCGCGGTCGTCGGCCTCGAAGACCGCGTGCGAGGCGCGGTCGCCCGTGGACAGCTGCACGGTGATCGCCTGGCCGGGCTGCAACCCGGCCACCTGCACTTCGACCGGTTGATCCAGGGGAGCGCTCAGAGGATTCACCAGGATCTCGGCCACACGCGCCCCTTCACGTCGGTCTACCCGCCAGCGAGCCGTTCCGCCCGGTCGGCGGCGGCGAGTGCGTCCACCACCGCGTCCAGGTCTCCGTCGAGGACCTGGTCCAGGTTATGCGCTTTGTACCCAACCCGGTGATCGGAGATGCGCGATTCGGGGAAGTTGTAGGTCCGCACCCGTTCACTCCTGTCAACGGTGCGGATCTGGGTGCGCCGGGCGTCCGACTGCTCCTGCGCCTTCTGCTCCTCGGCGAGCGCCACGAGGCGGCTCTGGAGGACCTGCATGGCGCGGGCCTTGTTCTGCAGCTGGCTGCGCTCGTTCTGGCACGAGGTGACGATGCCGGTCGGCAGGTGCGTGATGCGCACGGCGGAGTCGGTGGTGTTGACCGACTGACCGCCCTTGCCGGACGACCGGTAGACGTCGATGCGCAGGTCCTTCTCGTCGATCTCGACCTCGGCGGTCTCCTCGGTCTCCGGGAAGACCAGGACGCCGGCGGCGGAGGTGTGGATGCGCCCCTGCGACTCGGTGACGGGCACGCGCTGCACGCGGTGCACGCCGCCCTCCCACTTCAGCCGGCTCCAGACCCCGTCCGGCACGGCGCTCTTGGTCTTGATGGACACCGTGACGTCCTTGAACCCGCCCAGGTCGGAGTCGGTGCCGTCGAGCATCTCGACCTTCCAGCCCTGCCGCTCCGCGTACCGCGTGTACATGCGCAGCAGGTCGCCGGCGAACAGCGCGGACTCCTCGCCGCCCTCACCGGACTTGATCTCGAGCAGCACGTCGTCGCCGTCGTGCGGGTCGCGCGGCAGCAGCAGCTCGGTGAGCTTCTCCTCGAGCTTGGGGAGCTGCTCCTCGATCTGCTCGACCTCCTCCTGGAAGGCCCGGTCCTCGGCGGCGAGCTCCTTCGCGGCCTCGAGGTCCTCGCGCGCCTGCTCGATGTCCCGCGCGGTCTTCACGATGGGCCCGAGCTGGGCGTACCGCTTGCCGAGCTTGCGCGCACCCGCCTGGTCAGCGTGCACGGAAGGGTCCGCGAGCTTCTTCTCCAGCTCGTCGTACTCGGCGAGCAAGCTGTCCAGCGACTGCGACACTTCTCCTGCTTTCGTTGGGTTCCCCTGGAAACGGCGACGGCGCCCGCCCCGGCCGTGAGGCCGAGGTCAGGCGCCGTGAAAGCAGCTACTTGTTGCGCTTGCCGTAACGCGCCTCGAAGCGCGCGACGCGACCGCCGGTGTCCAGGATGCGCTGCTTGCCCGTGTAGAACGGGTGGCAGTTCGAGCACATCTCGACGCGGACCTCGGACGCCGAGGTGGTGCTGCGGGTGGTGAAGCTGTTGCCACAGCTGCACGTCACCTCGGTGGCGGTGTACTCCGGGTGGATTCCAGTCTTCAAGATCTTGTCCCTTTCAAGGATGGCCGCCGGGTCCCAGTTGGTGAACGGGTGAACCGGAGCCGGACTCGACCGTTTAGTTTGCCAGACCGTTCAACACGTGCAAAAACGCGGTTGTTCCCGCAGCGGCTCCACGACCTGCGGCGTGCGCGAAGTCACAACCGCTCAACCGCCGCGATAGGCCGTTCGGCGCAAGGTGCGGCCGTAGAGCCGGATACGACTCAGTGTTGTTGGCGGATGTCCCTCAGACTGTGTGCCGTGTTCTGCGCCGCCGAGCGCCCGATGAGCCTCGCACTGTGGCTGTCGGTGCCGTTCTTGTTCGCCACCGCCGTGTTCGGCCTGATGGGGTCGGCAGGGCTGCTGACCGGCGCCTGGGCGACGGTAGCTCTCTCACCTGCGGTTTTCGGCGCGGGGGTGGCCGTGGCGGCCGCCGCGTCGGGCGGCGTCCGGTGGCCCAGGCGCTGGCAGCGGGCCTGGCTGAGGTGGCCGTACCTGGCCGCCGTCCTGGGGCTCGGGGTCGCGGTGGGCGCGGTGGAGGTGCCCACGCTGGTGATGGCGATCGTGGGGGTGCCGGTGCTGCTGGGGCTGGTGTTCCAGGCGCTGATGCAGACGGAGGAGAAGCGACCGGCCTCCGACTGCCGGTGAGGCGGGCCCGCTGTGGGATGGGGCGGCCGGGGTGGGTCCCGGTTGGGGTGACTCCCCGGTGGGTGGCTCCGGTGGGTGGCTCCGGTTGGGGTGGCTCCGGTTGGAGCGGAGCTGGCCGCCTGGGTGGCGGCTGTGATGTGGGCGCGGCTGCGACGTGGGCGCGGCCGTGACGTGGGCGCGGCCGTGACGTGGGCGCGGCCGTGACGTGGGCGCGGCCGTGACGTGGGCGCGGCCGTGACGTGGGCGCGGCCGTGATGTGGGCGCGGCTGCGATGTGGGCGCGGCTGCGATGTGGGCGCGGCCGTGACGTGGGCGCGGCCGAGCGCCTGCGGACAGGCTCACGCAGGGGTCCCCTCGTGTTCAGGCTCCCCCGCGACCCAACGTACTCACCAGGTCTGACACTCCCGGGAGACCGGACACCCCCCTGCGGCATTGGAGTGAACACAGCAAAATTGCCCCCGCTGACCAGCAGCGGAGGCAATTTCACGTGAAACGGGCGCCGAGGATCAGTCCTGCTCGGCCCCGGGCGTGGTCTTCGCCACCTGCATCAGGAACTCGATGTTGGTGCGCGACTTCCGCAGCCGGTCCAGCAGCAGGTCGATCGCCTGCTGGCCGTCGAGCGCGTGCAGCACCCGGCGCAGCTTGTGCGTGACCGCCATCTCGTCGGGGGAGAGCAGCAGCTCTTCCTTGCGCGTGCCGGACGAGTCGACGTCGACCGCCGGGAACGTGCGCTTGTCCGCGATCTTGCGGTCGAGCTTGAGCTCGGCGTTGCCGGTGCCCTTGAACTCCTCGAAGATCACCGAGTCACCCGCGGAACCGGTCTCCACCAGCGCCGTCGCGATGACGGTCAGCGAGCCGCCGCCCTCGATGTTGCGGGCGGCGCCCAGGAAGCGCTTCGGCGGGTAGAGCGCCGTCGAGTCGACACCACCGGACAGGATGCGGCCGGAGGCCGGCGCCGCCAGGTTGTAGGCGCGGCCCAGGCGGGTGATCGAGTCGAGCAGCACGACCACGTCGTGGCCCATCTCGACCAGGCGCTTCGCCCGCTCGATGGCGAGCTCGGAGATGGTCGTGTGGTCCGACGGCGGGCGGTCGAAGGTCGAGGCGATGACCTCGCCCTTCACCGAGCGCTGCATGTCGGTGACCTCTTCCGGACGCTCGTCCACGAGGACGACCATCAGGTGGCACTCGGGGTTGTTCTTCGTGATCGCGTTGGCGATCGACTGCAGAACCGAGGTCTTGCCGGCCTTCGGCGGCGACACGATCAGGGCGCGCTGGCCCTTGCCGATCGGCATCACCAGGTCGATGACGCGGGTGGTGAGGATGTGCGGCTCGGTCTCGAGGCGCAGACGCTCGTTCGGGTAGAGCGGCGTCAGCTTCGTGAAGTCCGGGCGGTTGCGCGCCTCGTCCGGGTCCAGGCCGTTGATCTTGTCGACGCGGACCAGCGGGTTGAACTTCTGGCGCTGCTGCTCGCCGTCGCGCGGCTGGCGGACGGCGCCGGTGAGGGCGTCGCCGCGGCGCAGGCCGTACTTGCGGACCAGCGACAGCGACACGTAGACGTCGTTCGACCCCGCCAGGTAGCCCGAGGTGCGGACGAACGCGTAGTTCTCCAGCACGTCGAGGATGCCCGCGACCGGGAGCAGGACGTCGTCGTCGCGGACCTCGGTCTCGCGGTCCGGACGCTCGTTGCCCTCGCCACGGCCACCGCGGCGGCGGCGGTCGCGGAAGCGGCCGCGACGGCCGTCACCGTCGTCGTCGCCCTGCTGGTTGCCGCCCTGGCGGTCGTCCCGGCCACCGCGGTCGCCGCGCTCACCGCGGTCGCGGTTGCGGTCACGGCCGCCCCGCTCGCCGCGGTCGGAGCGGTCGCCCCGGTCCGGCCTGTCGGACCGCTCGCCGCGGTCCTGGCGCTCGGAACGGTCGGAGCGCTCGGAACGATCGGGCCGCTCAGCGCGTTCGGGCCGCTCGGAGCGCTGCTCCTGCTGGCCCTCGCCCTCGGCGCCTCCGCCACCGCGGCCGGAACGACGG